>CAZXDF010000099.1:0-4687 GCA_964639345.1 uncultured candidatus Brocadiaceae bacterium
TTCGCCACCTTGAGCTCGACGTTCTGGAACTCCTGCATGCTGATCATGTCGCGCCTCCAATCCGAGTGTCTCCAGGCCGAACGCGCCGCGCATCCGGCCGTGGGGTGCCGGCGGAGGCCGTATGATACCACGACCGCGGGTGGACGCGCGCCCCTATTCTTCATCTTCGATTGCCGACCGGCGAAAGGCCGTTCTCGCTTCTGCTTGCCAGGACGCCCCGCAAAGACTATAAGATTAGGGGGAACGTATGCGCCGTGCCGGCGGCCTCGGGCCGTGGCCGAACGCAAACCCCTGCGGAGCGGGGACCGATGCTGGAAGATGGACTGGTGATCGAGCTAAGCCGAAAGCTCATCGAGCACCTCAAGGCCGGAGGCGTGGCGGAGGAAGACCTGAGCGTGGAGGCGGCCGCCGCCCTGGCGCGGGCCCTCTACGGCCGGAGAATCCTGAGCCTGGGCCTCGCGGCCGAGCTGGCGGATGTGCCGCGCGATGAGTTCGTTGCGGATATCGCCCGCCGCGGGCTTCCGCTAATCGATCTGCCCGCCGAGGAGGTCGAGCGCGAACTGGAAGCCGTCGATGCCCTGCTGCGCCGGAAGAAGCCGAAATGATCGCAGCCGACACCACCACACTGACTGCTTTGTGCCTCATAGGCCGCCTGGACCTCGTCCGGCGGCTCTTCGGAAAAGTCGCAATCAGCCCAACGACCGACGAGGAGCTGCGGAAGATACTGCGGGCCCTGGACCCGGACTGCGAGCCCCCGTCGCCGGACGTCGTGGAAGTCGTCGCCGTGGACATAAGCGCGCCCGCCATGTCGCTCGGCGAGAGCGAGACGCTGGAGCTGTGCCGGCGGGTCACGGCCAGTCATCTGCTGACCGACGACCCCGTGGTCCGGGCCGAAGCGCAGAAGCAGGGGACCAACTGCATCGGCACGCTTGGCGTGCTGCACGCGGCGCGCGCGCGCGGCATTATCCAGGACGTCGAGGAGGCGCTCGCCCGGCTCCGCCAGGTCGGATATGCCGCGGCGCCGGAGTGCGAGCGGGTGCTTCTGGACCGTTCGACCGGCTGACACTGGTGCCATGGCACGCGGGTGCCGGGGCACGGGTGCCACGGGCCAAGGCTTGGGCACCACGGCGACCGAGCCTTGCCCGTGCCCGAGGGCGCTGTGGAACGCACGGACAAGCCTGATGGCTTGGTCCGTGGCACACCCACAACAGGAGGCGAGCCTCGGAGCGAGACGCTCCGGCTACCCCGTGGATCTTTGCGTTTCTTTCCCAAAGGTCAATAGGAGAGCTTTTCCCCGTGAGTCGAAACGAAGGTGAGATTGACCCGCAGCTCAAGGACGTCCTGCCCGTCCACGAAGGCGGCAAGACGCAGATGGTGAGCCGCTGCAAGCTGGACACCGTGGCCGACCTGCGCCGGATATACACCCCCGGCGTGGCGCTGGTGAGCAAGCTCATCGAGTCCGACCCCAGCCAGCTCTACGCCTACACCTCCGTCGGGAACACCGTTGCGGTCATCTCCAACGGCGCAGCGGTGCTGGGGCTGGGCGACGTTGGCGCGCGGGCCTCGATGCCGGTCATGGAAGGCAAGGCCGTCATCCTGATGCAGATGGCGGACATCAGCGCCGTGCCGCTGCTGGTTGACACCCACGATTCCGACGCGTTCGTGCAGACCGTCCGCCTCATATCGCCCACCTTCGGGGGCATCCTGCTGGAGGACGTGGCGGCGCCGATGTGTTTCGAGGTCGAGTGCCGCCTCAGAGAGTGCTGCGACGTGCCCGTCTTCCACGACGATCAGCACGGCACGGCCGTCGTGGTGCTCGGGGCCATGATCAACGCGCTCAGGGTCACCGGGAAGAGGGCCTCGGACCTGAACGTAGCAATGAGCGGCGCCGGCGCGGCCGGCTGGGCGGTCGCGCACTTCCTGCTCGACAACGGGGTGGGCAACGTGGTGCTGTGCGACCGTATAGGCGCCATCTATCGGGGGCGTAAAGAGGGCATGCACCCGGCCAAGAAGCGGATAGCCGAGGAGACCAACCGCGACAACGAGAAGGGCCCCCTCGAAGAGGTCATACGCGGCAAGGATGCGTTCATCGGCGTGAGCACCGCCGGCCTGGTCTCCGGTCAGATGGTGCGCAGCATGGCGCCGGGGGCCATCGTCTTCGCCATGGCCAATCCGATCCCCGAGATCTGGCCCCACAAGGCCCTGGAGGCCGGGGCGGCGGTGGCCACCGACGGCAGGCACCTGAACAATGTGCTGGGATTCCCCGGGATATTCCGCGGGGCACTCGATGCGCGGGCCTGCCACATCAACGAAGAGATGAAGCGGGCCGCCGCGGGGGCCCTGGCCGATCTGGCGCCGGATGGCGAGCTTGTGCCGGACTTCATGGACCGTGCCGTGCATCGCGCCGTGGCCGACGCCGTTGCCGACGCCGCTCGCGATTCGGGCGTGGCCCGGGCCTGACCGGCGAGGGGAGCCACCATGCAGCAGCAATCGGCGGCCGGCCGGACCTACCGGATACAGACCCTGGGCTGCAAGGCCAACCAATACGACGCCCGGCGCCTGGCCGAGGCGATCGAGGCCCTTGGCTACCGCGAGGCGCCAGGGGATGCGCCGCCAGACCTCCTCGTCGTCAACACCTGCACCGTCACCCACACGGCCGACCGCAAGTCCCGCCAGCTCGCCCGCCGGGCCGTGCGGGAGCATCCGGGCGCGCGGGTGTTCGTGACGGGCTGCTATCCGACGACATTCCCCGAAGCCCTGGCCGGCATCGAAGGGCTCGCGGGCGTCTATGGGCGCAGTGATTGGCCGGCCATGATGCGCGTCATAGCTGGCGCGCGTGATGTCCCGCAGGGCGCGCAAATGGCAGGCGACTTCGGCATCAGCAGCTTTTCGGGCCGCACGCGCGCCTTCCTGAAGATACAGGAGGGGTGCGATTCCTTCTGCACCTACTGCGTCGTGCCGCACGTGCGCGGGCGGCCGCGCAGCCGACCGCTGGGCGAGGTGGAGCGGGAGGCGCTGGCGCTGGCGGAGGCCGGATTCGGCGAGATCGTCCTGACGGGCATCCACCTGGGCCTCTACGGCCGCGACCTGGCCGAACGCGCCGACCTGGCCGATGCCGTCCGGACGGTGGCAGGCGTGCGCGGCGTCGCTCGCGTGCGGCTGAGTTCCGTCGAGCCCATGGAACTGACTGACCGCCTCCTGAAGGCCATGGCCGCGAGCCCCGTGGTCTGCCCGCACGTTCACCTGCCGCTCCAGAGCGGGGACGATTGCGTCCTGCGGCGCATGGGGCGCCCCTACACGGTGCGGCAGTTCCTCGGCATCGTTGCGCGCGCCCGCGAGCGCCTGGACAACCCGGCCATCGCCACCGACGTCATGGTCGGCTTTCCCGGGGAGACGGGCGAAGAGTTCGAGAGGACGCTGCGGCTCTGTGCCGAGGCGGCATTCAGTCGCGTGCACGTCTTCCCATTCAGCCCCCGCCCCGGCACGCCGGCCGCCGCCATGGGGGACAGGGTCCCGCCGCCCGTCGTCCGCGAGCGGGTACAGCGCCTTGAGCGACTGGCCGACTTGCAGGCGCGGGCCTGGGCCGAGAGCTTCGTGGGCCGCACGGTGAACGCGCTCCTCGAGGAACGGCGCCCGGACGGCCGCCTGACCGGCTATACCCGGCGCTACGTCCGCATCAGCGCACCGGGCCCGGCCGACCTGTTGGGCCGGGCGGTAGACCTGCTGTGCACGGGCGCGGACGGCCCGGCTCTCATGGGCGAGGTGCCGGAGCGCTCTCTGGACACCTGTTCCCGTTGATCCTTGGGAAAGAAACGGAGGCTCACGCTCCGTCATGGTCGCAGGGGCTGCGGACTCCCCGCCCCCATCAAGCCCGGTTCTTCGCGTCCACCCCGGCCCCGTTCTCACGCGTCGCCGATGCGAATTGCTCTCCTGATTTCTTCCCTTTTCCGTGGTATTATTACGGCAGGCAGCACATGCTACATTGTCTCAGTTACTGACGGAAGCACCGCGCAGCATAGAGGCTTCAAGTTCCTCACGGACATTCCTCCTCGACAGACAGGCCGTACGACTTGAGTCCATTAGTGACTCGAGCTCTTGATTCGATGCTAGATGGGTTTGTCCAAAAGAATATCTCTTGGCCGTCATGGCCACGAAGGATCAGTAATGCACCATACGAAAGAAAACGACTAACTTCTGTCCGACCTAGCCCATAAGAAGATCCTATCCCTGAAAGCCCTGCCAACAACCTTTCGAATATCCGGACTGGGGCGAGATCATTAGCTATCGCATCGAGATCGCGCTCCTCTGGGCAATGATCTTTCACAATCGCTCCCATCGGGGCGTTAAAGCAACTATTCCAAAAGACTTCAAAAGCTCGTGTGAAGAGAGCGGAACGGATGGGAAGAGTGACTAATTGTAGGCTACGTTTCACGCAGTGAGCTCCCATAAGATCAACGCGGTGTTTCCTGACCAAATCTTCTGGAATGATGCTTAGAAGCACCACATACTCCCCGAAGCAAGCCCTGCACTCAACCAGGAACATCTGAACCCGGATTTCCCAGTTACCGATAGGCTCCACGAGCGGGAGAGTGTATGATAGCTGCTCGAGAGACGTTCTGAGGAAATTGTAGCCACACGAAGCTGGAGAATCCAATGGGTGAGGCCGGAAATGCGGCTTTGAGACTGA
>CAZXDF010000100.1:0-4200 GCA_964639345.1 uncultured candidatus Brocadiaceae bacterium
CTCGGCGAGCAGGCAGAGCAATCCGGCGCCGACCTGTCCAACCTGGTCATCGTCATGATGGACGAGTACGTTTTCCCGTCCGAGGGCGGCTTTGCCTACTGTGCGGCCGACGCGCACTACAGTTGCTGCCGGTATGCCGCCGTTGAGATCGTCGCTCAGATCAACCGTGGGCTTCCTGACGGCCGGCGCATATGCGAGGGCAATGTCTGGTTCCCCGAACCAGCCGGGCCTGCGGCCTATGACGCGCGGCTGCGGCGGGCCGGCGGCGTGAACCTCTTCCTGGTCGCCAGTGGCGCGTCGGACGGTCACGTTGCGTTCAATCCTCCCGGGAGTCTGCTTGCCAGCCGGACACGCATCGTGCGGCTCGCCGACAGCACGCGCCGGGACAACATGGCGACGTTCCCGGCGTTCAAGGACCTTGCCGAGGTCCCGCAGTATGGCGTTTCCGTGGGTCTCGGCACCATCGTCCAGCTCTCGACGGAGGTCATCCTTGTGATCCACGGCTCGCACAAGTCCGAGGCCGTCAGCCGATTGGCGCAGCGCAAAGGCTTCGACCCCGAGTGGCCTGCCAGCCTCATCTATCTCTCGCCTTCGGCTCGGGTCTACCTGGACGAGTCGGCCGCCGCTGGGATGGAGGTGCGATGATGGCGCGCGGCCTGACGGTCTGCATCGTGGGCGCCGGCAGCTCGTACACCCCCGAACTGGTTGAGGGCCTGCTCGCCATTCCGCCTGAGCGGCTGCCCGTCGGTGCGGTCAATCTGACCGACATCGACTCGGGGCGCCTTGGGATCATGTCGGGTCTGACGCAACGTATGGTCGCCGCGAGCCGCAGGGACGTCCTGGTGCGCGAGAGCACGTCCTTGAAGCCGATGCTGGAGGGAGCCGACTTCGTCGTCACGCAGATTCGCGTCGGCGGGATGTCGGCCAGGCACCTTGATGAGAGCATTCCGCCCAGGTATGGCGTCATTGGGCAGGAGACGACCGGGCCGGGGGGCATGTTCAAGGCCCTGCGCACCATCCCGGCGATGCTCGATATCGCCCGGGCCGTGACGCACGTATGCCCCGATGCGTTCATACTGAACTACACCAATCCCAGCGGCATCATCACCGAGGCCGTCAGCAGGCACACCGAAGCCCGGATCATGGGGCTGTGCTCCGGCATCCCGGCCGTCCGGCGTGCGATCGCGGAGCGCTTGAAGCACGACTACCCGGACCTCAGGACCTACTGCGTCGGGCTCAATCACCTCGGATTCGTCCATCGCATGATCTCAAACGGCATGGACGTCACGCGCGAGGCCATCGAGCGGCTGTGTTCGGAGGTTGGTGACGATGCGGCAATGGCCGAATGCCGGGCGGCCCGATTGCTCGGAGCGGTGCCCATCGGGTACGTGGACTACTTCCTGCATCACGGCAAGAAGGTGAGTGCGGCGAGGAAGGCCCCGAGGACCCGAGCGCAAGTTGTGGAGGAGCTGGAGCAGGAGACCCTGGCGGAGGCGGCGTCGCCGACAGCGGCCGGAAAGCCAAAGGCGTTGGCGCAGAGAGGCGGGAGCGGATACTCCGAGATCACGCTTGCCGTCATGTCCGCCATCCACAACGATGCGGGTGCGGAATTGGTGGCGAGCGTGCCCAACGCCGGGGCCGTGATGGGCATCGAGGATGACGCAGTGGTGGAGGTCGTGTGCAGGATCGACGGCAAAGGGGCGGCGCCCTTACGCGTAGGGCCAATACCGATCGCGTTTCGCGGCCTGGTGCTCGCGGTGAAGGCGTACGAGACGCTCACCGTCGAGGCGGCCCTCACGCGTGACAGGCGACTGATGATCCAGGCGCTCGTCAATCACCCGTTGGTGGGGGACCTCGACATCATCGAGCCGCTGGTGGATGAGATGCTGGCTGCACACGGGCCGATGGAGGAAGACACTTGACGGACGTGGACGGCGTATCGCCAGACCCCGCCTGAACGAGGAGCCCAAGGAGAGGAGCAAACGTGCTGGAACAACATACTGCCGACATCGACCCCGCGGTTGAGAAGCTGGTGTTCGTCAGCGATCTACATGGATTTCGCGAGCCGCTCGATGTCCTGGACCGGCATCTCGATGAGCTGGGCGACCGCGCGCAGGTCCTGTCGGTCGGGGACATGGTCACGTGCGGCATCGACCCCGCGGACACCGTCACGTGGGTGCGCCGGCGCGCGGGCGGGCTGGCCGTGCGCGGCAACCACGACCGCCGCGCCGCCAAGCCCGGGCGGGGCGATGAGTCGCCGGACAGCGAGCCCGGCGCGGGCAAGGCCCTTGGCCCTGAGTTGCTCGGCTACATGACCGGGCTGCCGGACTGCGTGCTGGTGCAGTGGCGGGACAAGACGATCCGGCTCATGCATGGTGACTTCGCGCCCGGCGGGGAGGCGTTCTCCTATGAGTCGACCCCGGGCGAGGGCGTCACGGCATTCAGCGACCCGAGCGTGGACGCGACGGTCTACGGGCACACGCACTTCGCGTTCGTCCGCGAAAGCAACGGCCACGTGGTGGCCAATCCCGGCTCGGCCAGCATGCCCATCCTTCAGGTCACATGGGAGGACGGCACGATTCATTGGCAGAGCGGCGATCCACACGACCCGTCGAACCACGATGTGCGCGGCAGCTACCTGTGCGTCACGGAGAAGGCCGGCCGACTCGAGTTCGAAATCGTTCGCTTTGATTGCGACCGTGAATCGGCGCTGCGCCGGCTGGCTGATGCCCCCCGCCCGCAAGACGGGCTCGAGCGCCTGGGGACCCTGATGCTATCGGGCGTATTCGACCTGCGATTGTGACGCCGCGAACGATCACCGGCGCACGAGTATGCCCTCGTTCTGGGCCGTCTCTCCGCCTTGGACCGCGCGCTACCGCACGTTTAGTCCCACGGTCGCCTGCTTCTGGCTCGCCACGTCGGTGAACGTCAGCGTGTAGGCGCCCTTCGGCTCGTTGAGGGCCAGCGGGATCGAGAACGATGCCGCGCCGCCTTGCGTCTCCAGGTTCTCGGCAAGATAGCGGATGGTCTTGCCGTCCGGACGGGTCACCTGCAGGTTGATGACATGGCGCACCGGCGGACCTGAGCCCTTCTCGACCCCCACGATGCCCTCGATCATCGAGCCTGCACTTACCGCCTCGCTCTTCAGGGTGACCTTCAGCCCCTTAACCTCATACGGCATGACGCTGAAGAGCTGCACGTCCGAAGCCGGCATCGTCACGTTCCAGGAGTCCGTGCGACCGTAATACTTGCCGCTGAACATGTCGTAAACGTGGCCCTCCCGGGGAACCGTAACCACCATTTCCCTGTCAGGCTCGACCTTCGCGCCGCGGCGCTTGGTCAGGCCAACGTACTGTGCATCTGCGTCGGTGTGGTATCGGATCTCGACGCCCCACGGCCATTCGCCTTCGACCGGCTCGACGTTGGCGGTCCTCTTGATGCCGTGGGCCTTGAAGATCGCCTTCAGCACGCTGCCCATGCGGACGTTCTGAGCCTTGTACGCCAGGTAGAAGTAGAGCGAGTCCGGGGTGGGGTGTTTGTACCAGTTGAACGGGCTATTGATACAGATCGCAGCCCCTTTGCCGACCGGGTTGTATGTCACCAGCGGCACGCCGTCTATCTCCGCAGCGGCTTCCGCGCCGTCGAGCACGAGGGCAGGATCGACCGGGAACCTGCCGGATTCGGCTTTGAACGGCACGCCCTTGTACTCGCCGCTGAGCTCGGCTGTGACGAGCTTTCTGCCGAGGGTCTTCCTGTACGTGACGCCGAACAGCTTCTCCATGACCTTGTTGTTACCGACCTTGCCGTGCTTGTCGGCAATGCCGGGCCGCACGTCGGCTATGAGAAGGCCGCCGCGCCGGACGAACTTCTCGAACTCCGCCGACTCCGCCTTTGTGATCGCTTGCGAGAGGGGGAGGAAGAGGACATTGTACTTGTCCAGCTCGCCCTTCTCGATCTGCTGCGTCGCGACGAACTCATAGCGCCGGGGGGCGTAGTCCTGAAGGATGCGGATCAGAGCGTGCACGTCCCAGGGAAGTGAGATGAAGTCGTGGACCATTTCGGCGACGACGTTGCTGGGCACGGAGTAGTGGATGGCGACGCCGTCATGCTCCCGCTCTGAGCCCCGGAACAGCGTGTAATAGCCGGTGCGGATCTCGGCGATGGTATCAGCGGCGGTCAACAGCGCCGGGTAAGGCTCTC
>CAZXDF010000101.1:0-3890 GCA_964639345.1 uncultured candidatus Brocadiaceae bacterium
CGCGAGAGGCCCTGAAGAGGCGAATTCAAGGTGTCGCGGGCGAAGCGCGCGAGGGCGGGATGCTGTTCTTCTATTTCTCCGGCCACGGCGTGATGCAGGGTGACGAACTCTGCCTGGTCCCGTGGGACGGCGACGAGAAGACCGGCATACCCTTCAGTTTCGTTATGCGTGAGTGGAAGAACTCGCGCGCCGGGGACAAGATAATCGTCATCGACGCCTGCCGTTCCTCCGCCGAGAAAGCCGCCGTAATCGTGGTCCCATCGCTACGGGTGCAGAGCGATGTGGCGGTATTCCTTTCTTGCAGCACAGGTGAGAAATCTTATCCGCTCGATCTGGGCGGAACCGAAAGCGCCTATACGCACTACTTCACCCGCTCCCTGGCGGACATGGCGCAGGACCCGTCCGGCAAGATCACCGCAAGATCCCTGCATGCATACATCGAGGAGGCGATGAGTGACTGGCGCCTCACCACCGGCAAGAACCAGAAGCCGGTCCTTGTCATCCAGGGCGAAGGCGACGTCACATTCGTTCCAGCCCGGGAGCCATAGCTGCCCGCGACCGGCCGCAGCGCTGCACAGAACACCCCCTCCAACCCCGCATACCGCGCCGCGTCCTAACGCAGGCCGCCGCGCTCCCACGCCAGCCTGACCTCGCCGGCCAGGAAGAGCGAACCCGTCACACACACCACCTCTTCCGGGGCGGCATCCTCGAGCGCCCTGGCGGCCGCCTGCGGCGCGTCGGGCACGCAGGCGACGTTGCCGATGCCGGCCCGGGCGGCGACCTCAGCGACCTCGCGCGCCGGCATGGCCCGGACCGAGTCGGCCTGGGTGGCGAGAAAGCCGCCCCCGCGCGGCGCGAGCATACCCACCATGCGTTCGACGTCCTTGTCCGCCGAGCACCCGAACACGAATCGCACCGGGCGGCCCGGGAAGTGCACCTCCAGCGCGGCGAGAAGCGCCGCGATGCTCTCGGCGGTGTGCGCGGAATCCAGCACCAGGGCCGGGCTGCGCTCCAGCAGTTCCACCCGCGCCGGCCACCGGCATGAGCCCACGCCCGCCCGCACGGCTTCCGGGTCCAGCTCAAGCTCGCCGGCCCCGCGGAGCACCTCGAGCGCCGCGATGGCCGTGGCGCAGTTTTCCACCTGGTGCGCGCCTAGCAGTGAGATTGCCAGCCCGTCGTAGCGCCTGCCGGGCGTGCACAGGTCGAAGAGCCACCCCACCGGCGCGGCCGGGTTGTACGCAGGCGCAGCGAGCGGCCTCATGTTCTCCACGGTCACCTCGCGTCCCACCTCCCAGCACGGGCATTCCAGCTCCCGGGCTCGGCGCCGCAGGGCCTCCGGGGCGTCCGGGTAGTCCTGCCGCGCCAGGACCACCGGCACCCCCGGTTTCATGATCCCGGCCTTCTCTCCGGCAATCGCGGCGGGGGTGTCGCCCAGCTTGTCCATGTGGTCGAACCCGATGGGCGTGATGACGCAGCACCGGGGGCTCACCACGTTCGTGGAGTCCAGCCTGCCGCCCAGCCCCACCTCCACCACGGCCCAGTCCACTGCGCTGCGGCGGAAGTGCAGCAGGGCGAGGGCGGAGGTGATCTCGAAGTAGGTCGGCGCGTCCTCGCGGCATTCGGCGCGCTTTTGCTCGACGTAGTCGCGCACCTCGTTCAGTAGCCGGAGGAACTGATCTTCCTCGACCGGCCGCGCGTCGACCCTCAAGCGTTCGCACACGCTGACGAGGTGCGGCGAGGTGTGCAGTCCCGTGCGAAGGCCCGCCGCGCGCAGAACGGACTCGACCATGGCGGCGGTGCTGCCCTTGCCCTTGGTCCCGGCCACGTGCACGACGGGCAGGCCCTCTTGCGGGTCGCCCATCCAGGCGAGCAGTTCCCGCATGCGCCGCAGCTCGAACGTCGCGACGGAATACTTCCATCCGTCGCATTTCTCGTAGTTGATCAGACTCTCCAGGAATTCCACGGCCTGCCGGAAGGAGCTGAAGGGCGGCGGACTCTCGGCGGCAGCGTCCATGTCGGTTTCCGCATGGGGAAAGGGCTGGAAGTAGGAGGTCTCAGGCGAATACTGTGGCACGGGCACGCCGAAAAATCAAGCCCGCCGGTCGCGCGCGGCGCCGCGTCCCGGTTTGCGGGGCGGCCTGCCGCCCCTGTCCTCAGGCGGCGCGCCGCCTCTGTGGGCGCTCCCCCGAGCCGGCGGCATTCTCGCCCTTCTTGCCGCCGGTGGCCAGGCCGACCATTTCCAGCACGCGCGCCGCCGTGCTTACCAAGATGGCTGCCAACAGGCCGCCCAGCATCATGACCACCGCCGTGCCGCTTGTGGTCATGACCCCGGCGCGAAGGGACGATGCCAGGCGGGCAACGCTCCCGCCGCCCGGCGCCGACCCGCTCCCCGGGGCGAGGCCGAACAGGGCCGAGAGCGCAGCCAGGCCGAGCGCAAGGAGCGTGACTCCCAAGATGGCGTCATGGAACTTGCCGAAGCGCACGCAGGCCCCCAGCGACAGGCTGAACAGGAAACCCAGCAGGGCGTAGAGTTTCAGACTCCCCCAATCGGCCTGCGCCACCTGGCGCACGAGCTGGGACATAAGGCCCCACATGCCCAGCAGGAAACCGCCCGCGCCGCCAGCGTCCAGAGAGGATAATGCCGGCGGCTCGTAGGCCAGGTCCACGGGGCGGCCAAGCATGGCGTTGACGATTTGCAGCGCCATGGCGCACGCAAAAAGCGGCACCAGCGGAACGAGCACCCTGGCGGTGATCGAGATGCCATCGGCGTCGAAGCCGATGTCGCGATCCTTGAGATCGTAGAGGTTGACCTGCGTGACCGTGGCGCCGGTCAGGAGCGCGGCGACGATCATGGCGAGCTTGCGCACAACCAGGCCCGGCGCCGCCAGCGCCCCCACCAGCCGGTAGGTGAAGGCGACGCGCAGGATGTGGTGCATCACCCCCCCCAGCAGCAGGCACATGGCCAGCCATATGAACAGGGCCACGTATGGCATCTTGTCGTCCCCCGCTCTGGGGCCTCGTTACGCACACGCCGCGCCTGCAGCCGGCAGCCGCGCGGCCATATTTCTCTCCACTTCGAGCCTGCATCTTCTCCGCTCCCGCCGGCCGAAGTCAATACAGAGGCGCCCGGGACCGGGCCAAGGGGCGGGACGCAGGACTCGCGCGCGGGTCGACGACGCCCACGGGCATCCGTAGCGCCTCCGGCGGTCTCGGGGGCCCTGACAGCCTGCCAAGAGAAGTTGCGGGGGCACGGCACCCATAAGGTCCGGCTCGTGCGCCCGTTGAGGCCCGACCGGGACGGTCGGGCTACCCAGACTATTCTCCTTTGGCTTGCCAAAGCTCAATAGGGCCTGCCGCCGTCGTTCTCTCCAGTTTCCGGGCCCTTTCGCCCTGCGACACATCGCCCCAGGCGCTTGCGGGATGCGCAGCAGGCCCGGGAGTTGGCGGGGCGAAAATTGGGGCCGGAAACGCCCGTTTGTCGCGCTGACGAGGGCGCCGCGACGATCCAGGCACGGAAAAGGCATTTATTTCACGCCGCCCGTGCGGGTACAATGTCGACGGGTACCTGGGCCGTGAGGGAACATAGCGGAGAGCCGCAGGCGGAGCCATGGGCAAAGGCATACCGAGCAGGTTCGGCCAGTGCGAGGTCAAGGGGAAGATCGGCGAGGGTGCGATGGCAACCGTGTACCTCGGCGAGCACGCCGGCCTGCAGATTCCCGTTGCGATCAAGGTGCCGCGCTTCCTGCCAAAGCAGCCCGTTGAAAAAGCCCCTTTGACAGGTATAGTATTATGGCCATCGGTGTCAGGGAGGATGCGACGATGGCAATGGGCAAACGACAGACGCAACGTCAGCAGGAACTGTGGATCCCCGCTGCGGACATTCCGAAAGC
>CAZXDF010000102.1:0-6952 GCA_964639345.1 uncultured candidatus Brocadiaceae bacterium
GGGCGTGGATATCGAAGAGCTCAGCCGCGATGAGCCGCAGGCCATCCGCAGCGAGCGTGGGAACCCTTTCACCGGACTGGAACCTTTCCAGGCGCGCAAGCTCGTCAGCGCGCTCGACCTGCCGCATCGCCTGATGCAACCAATGACCAGCCTGGTTACGGGGCTGGGAAGGGCCTTTGTCGAGCTTGACTGTTCGCTTATCGAGATCAATCCGCTCGCCCTGTGCCCCGATGACCGGATGGTCGCGGCGGACGTGAAGATGTCGTTCGATGACAATGCGAGGCGGCAGCATCCGGAGCTGGCCGACCTGCGTGATACCACGCAGGAGGACCCGCGCGAGGTGGAGGCGGAACGTTTTGACCTGAGCTACGTCGGCCTGCAGGGAGACATCGGCTGCATGGTGAACGGGGCGGGGCTGGCGATGGCAACGATGGACCTGATCCGACTGCAGGGCGGGGAGCCGGCCAACTTCCTCGACGTAGGCGGCTCGGCCACGGCCGACAAGGTTGCAGCCGCGTTCCGCCTCATCTGCGGGGATGCGCGCGTGCGCTCGATTCTGGTGAACATCTTCGGTGGCATCGTCCGCTGCGACATGATCGCGAAGGGCATCCTGGAAGCCGTCGCGCAGACCGGCATCGGCGTTCCGCTGGTGGTGCGGCTGGAGGGGACGAAGGCTCGAGAAGGTCGCAGGGCGCTCGCCGAGTCGCGCCTGGAGATCATCACTGCCGACACGATTCAGGAAGGCGCCGCGAAAGCGGTCGCACTGGCAAAGCAATGAGCATACTCGTTGACTCAGCGACACGGCTCGTCGTGCAGGGCATCACGGGCCATGCCGGCGCCTTCCACACGGAGCTGATGATTGAATACGGCACGCAGGTGGTGGCGGGCGTGACCCCTGGCAAGGGCGGAACGAGGGTCGTGAACGTGCCGGTGCTGGACACCGTCGCCCAGGCCGTGGCCGAGACCGGTGCGAATGCCTCCGTGATCTTCGTGCCGCCGCCATTTGCGGCCGACGCCGTGATGGAGGCGGCGGATGCCGGCGTGGGATTGATCGTGTGCATCACCGAGGGCATCCCAGCCCTGCAGGTCGCGCGCGCGCGGGCGTACGTGAGGGAGCGCGAGGCGCGCCTGATCGGGCCGAACTGCCCGGGCGTCATAAGCCCGGGGAAATGCAAGGTGGGGATCATGCTTGGGCCCATCCACCGCGAGGGCCGGGTCGGTGTCGTTTCGCGCAGCGGCACCTTGACCTACGAAGCGATATGGCAACTGACCCAGCTGGGGATCGGGCAGTCCACGGCGGTGGGAGTCGGTGGAGATCCCGTGATCGGGAGCAGCTTTTCTGACATACTGGAACTGTTCGAGCACGACGTGGAGACCCGCGCCGTCGTGCTGATCGGGGAGATAGGCGGCCGCGCCGAGGAGCAGGCGGCGGAGTTCGTCCGGGAGCGGATGACAAAGCCCGTCGTCGCGTTTATCGCCGGGCGGGGTGCGCCGCGCGGCAAGCGCATGGGCCACGCCGGCGCCATCGTCGGCGGCTCATCCGGCACGGCGGAAGCCAAGGTCGCGGCCCTCCGGGAAGCGGGGGCGCACGTGGCGGAGAATCCCGCCCGCATCGGCGAAGTCACTCGGGACATCCTTGCGGCAACGCCTTAGAGGTAGGGAGACACTTCGGTGATCCTCAACGACGAAGTCGCCGCCCATGACGTGATCGTCGTCGGCGGGGGCCTGGCCGGGATGGCGGCCGCTATCGAGGCGCACGAGAGCGGCGCAGACGTGGCCGTCATCTCCAAGGTCCATCCGTTGCGCTCCCACTCCCAGGCCGCCCAGGGCGGCATCAACGCCGCCATTCGTCCCGAGGACGACTGGCACGACCATCGCTTCGACACGGTGAAGGGATCGGCCTATCTGGCCGACCAGGACGCCGTGACGATCCTGTGCCGCGAGGCGCCGGACGCAATCTGGTGGCTGGCCGGATTCGGGGCCTCCTTCACGCGCGTCGAGGATGGCAAGATCGCCCAGCGGGCCTTTGGCGGCCAGAGGCGCGACCGGACGTGTTTCTGCGCCGACAAGACCGGGCACAACTTGCTCCACACGCTCTACGAGCAGTTGCTGAGAAGGGGCGTCAAGACCTACGAGGAGTTCTACGTCACGCGCCTGGTCCCAGGAGCGGGCGCCTGGCCGGGCGTGGTGGCGCTGGACGTGTGTCGTGGCGAGGTGCGCATGTTCGCCGCTCCCGCCATCGTGCTCGCTACGGGCGGCGGCTCGCGAGCGTTCGGCCAGAGCAGCAACGCGCTGATCAACACCGGGGACGGGGTCGCCCATGCGTGGCGGGCCGGGCTGCGGGTGGAGGACATGGAGTTCTTCCAGACCCACCCCACGGGCCTGCTCAACGGCATTCTTATCACCGAGGGCTGTCGGGGCGAGGGGGCTTATCTCGTAAACGCCCTCGGCGAGCGCTTCATGGAACGCTACGAGCCCGAGTTCATGGAGCTGGCGCCGAGGGATCGCGTCGCCCGTGCAATACAGACCGAGATCGACGAAGGGCGCGGCTTCCCCGGGGACTATGTGCACCTGGAGATGCGCCATCTGGGCAAGGAGACGATAGACGCCCGCCTTCCGCAAGTGCGGGAAATCGCCATTTGCTTCGGTGGCGTTGATCCGGTCGAGGAGCCCTTGCCGATCAGGCCCACGGTGCACTATATGATGGGTGGAATCAACACGGACCTGGAGTGTTGGACGGATGCAGACGGCGTCCTCGCCGCCGGAGAGTGCGCCTGTGTGAGTACGCACGGCGCCAATCGTCTGGGAGGCAACTCCCTGCTGGAAGCCGTGGTGTACGGCCGGCGCGCAGGTCGCAACGCCGCCGGGATGGGGGCGAGGGGCGCGGCGCCGTCGGGTGCGGCGGCTCAGGACGAATGCGAGCGAATCAATGCGTTGATGGCGAGGGCAGAGGGCGAGCCCTCGGTGCCGATCCGAAATGCCATGGAAGCCGCGATGCGCGATCATTTCCAGCTCTTCAAGGACGACGCCGACATGCGCAGGGGCCTGGAGAAGATCCGCCGACTGATAGAGCGATACCGGAACGTGATCGTCAGGGACAAGGGCCGGGTGTTCAATCATGAGCTGATTCACGCGCTGGAACTGGAGAGCATGTTGGACGTGGCCTGGATGAGCGCCGAAGGCTCTCTCGCCCGCCTCGAGAGCCGCGGCGGCCACTATCGCACGGATTATCCAAAGCTGGACAACGAGAATTTCCTGCGGCACACGATGTACTCGCGCGGGCCCGACGGAGGGCCGGAGTTGAGCCGCAGCGATGTCACCATAGAGGACATCGAGCCCGAAGCGGAGATCAAGTACTGATGCGCGCCACCCTGAGAATCCGTCGATTCGATCCGGAAACGTCTTCGCAGCCCTACTGGCAGGACTACGAGATCGACTGGGAACCGGGCGAGGTGGTGCTCTATGCCTTGCACGATATCCACGAGAATCAGGACGCCACGCTCGCCTACCGCTATAGCTGCCGCGGCGCCATTTGCGGGTCCTGCGCCATGAGGATCAATGGTGCGGCGGCCCTTGCCTGCAAGGTGCAGTTGTCCTCCCTGGAGGCCGGCAGTCCGGTCGTGCTCGAGCCCCTGCTCAACATGGACGTGGTCAAGGACCTGGTCGTCGACCAGGAGCCGTTCTTCGCCTCTCTGCGCACCATCATGCCCTGGCTCGAGGGGGGGGGGCGCGACCCCCGCGAGGAGTTCACGCTTGAGGAGATGATGGACGCGCCGAGCAAGGATCAGTTCCTGCGCGCGATGGACTGCATCATGTGTCAATGCTGCTTCTCGGACTGCCCGAAGCGTCGTGAGGACACGGGCTTTCTGGGGCCGGCGACGTGTCTTTCCATGTACAAGCGCACGCACCATCCGCAGGCCAGGGACCCGTCGGCGCGCCTGCGGAAGGCGAGCGAACCGGGCGGGGTATGTGACTGCGCGCGCCATTCGCAATGCAATAGAGTATGTCCGAAGAAGTGCCGGCCGATGAGTGCCATCATCCTGCTCGACAGGCGGGCCCGGCGGGAGGGCCTCGGCGCGCGCGATGGAGAGCGGGGGGGCGCGAGTGCGCAATAGCACGGGCTCAATGCGGGCGAGTGTGCTTGCGGGAGTGTCATGGTCCGCGCGAACGGGCACGGGCCGATGAGAATAGAGTGCAACTTTTTTCAGTTCGGAGAAACATAGCATGGCGCGAGTGAAGATCGATGCCGGTATATGCGGGTTCACGACGGAGGTCAAGTCCGCCAGCGAGGACCGGCAGCACGTCACGCTGCACGTGGAGAGCGATTGTCCCGATGTCATTCGCATCTCGAAGGAGTTCAGCGGCGCGACCTTCGATGCTTTTGAGGAGATCGGCCCTTGCAGGCAGTCGGGGAGCTTGCACGATACGAGAATCATGCGCATCTGCAGCCGACTGCCCCACGTTGCCTGCCCGGTGCCCGCCGGTATATGCAAGGCGTTGGAAGTGGTGGCCGGGCTGGCGTTGCCGCGTGATGCTCATATCGCGGTGTTCCGCGAAACAGAACCCGAACCCCAGGCGTCCGGGGATCCCCACAAGGAGGGCTGAGCCTTGATACTCGGTCCCGGCGAGCTGCTCGACATGTATTACATGATGCTGTTGAGCCGGAGCTTCGAGGAGCGCGTCTCCACGCTCTACAAGCAGGGGCGCGTGCAGGCAGGCATCTTCTCGGGGGTCGGACAGGAGGCCATCACGGTCGGAACCTGTTACGGTCTGGAAGAGGAAGATTTCGTCGCCCCGGCCCATCGCGACATCGGGGTGTTCCTGGTCAAGGGGGTCTCCCCGAACGCCCTCATGGCCCAGCTTTTCGGCCGCATGGGCGGCCTGTCGAAGGGAAAGGATTCCGCCCTGCATTCGGGAGACCCGGAGCTAAACGTATTCGGCAGCACCAGTATGGTGGGGTCGCAGATCTGTGTGGCGACCGGCGCGGCGCTGGCGTTCAAGATGCGCGGCCAGCCCCGTGTGGCGGTCTGCTACTTCGGGGACGGCGCCTGCTCCCGGGGCGACTTTCATGAAGGCCTCAACTTCGCGGGCGTGCACCGGCTGCCCGTCATCTTTGTCTGCGAGAACAACCACTACGCCTACTCCACTCCGCTGAACCTCCAGATGGGCGTCGACCGCGTCGCCGAGAGGGCGACGGCATACGGTTTTGCAGGCAAGACGTGCAACGGAAACGATCTGCTCGAGGTATGGCAGACGATGCGCGAGGCGCTTTACCGGGCGCGCACGGGAGCCGGGCCGACGCTCATCGAGTGTATGACGTACCGCTGGCACGGCCATTCCGAGCATGACAGGGCCATGTACCGCAGTGAGGAGGAACTCATCGAGTGGAAGAGCCGCGATCCGATCCCACTGTTTGAACGTTACCTCGCGGAGAAGAAGATACTCACCGAGGCGGTCAAGGAAAACGTCGCCGGGCAAGCGGCCGAGGTCGTCGCCGCTGCGGTGGAGTTTGCGCAGAGCAGCCCCGAGCCGGACCCGGCGGAGGCGGCCACCGATGTTTACGCTTCCTGAGCGAGGCCCCAGTCCCTTGTCCATCGGACATCCCATATGCCTGAGATGAGTTACGTCGAGGCGATCTCGCTGGCGCTCCTGGAGGAGATGGAACGCGACGAGAACGTGTTCGTTCTCGGAGAGGATGTCGGCGCCTATGGCGGGGCTTTCGGCGTTACGGCCGGACTGCAGGAGAAGTTCGGGTTCTACCGCGTGCTGGACACGCCGATCAGCGAGAGCCTGATCGTCGGCGCGGCTGTCGGCGCGGCGATGATGGGCATGCGCCCGGTGGCCGAGATGCAGTTTGCGGACTTCATCTCCTGCGCGTTCGATCAGCTTGCGAACCAGGCCGGCAGTCTGCGCTACCGCTACGGCGGGCGGCAGGGCTGCCCGATCGTTGTGCGCGCCCCCTCCGGCGGGGCGGTGCGCGGCGGCCCTTACCACTCGCAGAACCCGGAGGGCTGGTTCTGCCACTGTCCGGGACTCAAGGTGGTGGTGCCCGCCATGGCGGACGACGCCAAGGGGCTGCTGAAAGCGGCGATCCGCGACGATGACCCCGTGATCTATTTCGAGAACAAGTACCTTTACCGGCGGATCAAAGGCGAAGTGCCCGAGGGCGACCACGTGACGCCGTTGGGCAAGGCCCGCATCCATCGTGAGGGCGCCGACATAAGCATCATCGCCTACGGTTCCGCCGTGCATCATTGCATTGCCGCCGCCCAGAGCCTGGAGCAGGAGGGGGTCGATGCGGAGGTTATGGACCTTCGCACGCTCGTGCCACTGGACGAGGAAGCGCTGCTGGCGACGGTGCGGAAGACCGGGCATGCGGTCATCGTTCACGAGGACTGGCGGCGCGGGGGGTTCGGCGCCGAGATTGCAGCGATCCTTGCGGAAGAGGCAATGGACTGTTTGTCCGGACCGATCATCCGCGTGGCGAGTCACGATGCCCCGATCCCATTCAGTGCGTCACTTGAGGATGCGCACCTCCCCAGCGCCGACAGGGTAATCGAAGCCGCCCGGCGGGCGCTGCAGAGTTGACCGACTTCGATTCGCGAGTCAGAAGGGGAAGAGATGGCCGTCAACGTGATCATGCCGCACATGGGCGAGTCGGTCATTGAAGGGACCATCTTGGCCTGGCTCAAGAAACCGGGGGACAGGGTCGAAGAAGACGAGCCGCTGGTTGAAATCGAGACCGACAAGATAAACGTCGAAGTCCCTGCGCCGGCCAAGGGCGTGCTGCTGAAAGTGCTCGCGGACCAGGGGGCGACCGTGTCGGTGGAAGATACCATCGCCGTGATCGGCGAACCCGGCGATGAAGGAGCTGAAACCCCTGCAGGGACCGAGGCGCCCGAAGCCCAGGTCGAGGAAGAGACAGCCGAGGCTGCCGCTGTCCCCGAGGCAG
>CAZXDF010000103.1:0-6440 GCA_964639345.1 uncultured candidatus Brocadiaceae bacterium
GAGGCGATCACGGAAGACCTGGCCGTCAAGCGGAGCGTCTTCCACGAGCTGGACCAACTCTGTCCGCCGCACACCATCCTGGCGACGAACAGTTCGTCGATCCGCATCTCGCGAATCGAGTCGGCCACCGGTCGGCCCGACCGGGTCCTGAATACGCATTTCGTGCAGCCGGTCTGGAAGCATCCGTTCGTCGAACTGATGCGCGGCACGGAGACGTCCGACGATACGCTTGAATCCGTGCGCCGGTTCATGGCCTCCATGGGCGTGATCCCCATTCTGGTGCGGCGCGAGAACACCGGCTTTGTTTTCAATCGCATCTGGCGCGCTGTGAAGAAGGAGTCGCTGCGCCTGGTCGACCGGGGTGTGGCCACGTTCGAGGACGTGGACCGGAGCTGGATGATTCAGATGGAGACCCCGATGGGGCCTTTCGCCATGATGGATCAGATTGGCCTGGATGTGGTCCGTGACATCGAACTGGTCTACTACGAGGAATCGGGCGATCCGTCGGACGCGCCGCCCCAGGTGCTGCTCGACAAAATCGCCGGCGGGGAGCTTGGCGTGAAGACGGGCAAGGGCTTCTACACGTATCCCGATCCGGATTGGGAGTCTCCGGACTTCTTGAAAGATGCGTCGCCCATGTAGGCGCCACTTTGGAAGCCTGCGACAAGCGACACCGCTACCCTGCAACCCGAGGAAAGGGAGGCGGCCGAAGGGGCCGACCTGCTGAAGCATGGCCAAGAAGACCGGAGCCCGGTTCATCGCCGAAGCGCTTGAAGCCTACGGCGTGACGCACGTGTTCTTCGTCCCCGCCATCCTGAGCCACACGCTGGCCCAACTGGAGTTGCACACCGGGGTCCAACGCGTGATGACGCACGGCGAGAAGGCGGCGGCGTACATGGCCGACGGCTACGCCCGCGCAAGCGGGCGGGTGGGTGTCAGTTTCGCTCAGTGCGTCGGCGCTGCGAACCTGGCCGCCGCCCTGCGCGATCCCTTTCTGGCGTGCTCGCCGATGGTCGTCTTTACCGGGGGGCCGTACGCGCACCAGCGGCATCGTCACAGCTATCAGGAAACCGATGACTTCCCGCTGTTCAAGCCCTTCACAAAGTTCAGCGCCCGGGTGGAAGACGTGACGCAACTCCCGGAACTGATGCGGCAGGCGTTCCGTGCGGCAACCAGCGGCACTCCCGGGCCGGCCCATCTGGAACTGGCCGGCCATCTTGGCGAACTCGAACAGGAAACGGGCGACCTGGAGTTGATTGTCGAACCGCAGTTCGGGCATGTCCCTGCGCTCAGATCGCCTTCCGAGCCGGACGGGGTCATCCAGGTTGCTCGACTGCTGGAGCAGGCTCAGAGGCCGGTCATCGTCGCCGGGGGCGGGGTGCGCACCTCCGGGGCCGGTGCCGAGCTGCTGGAACTGGCGGAGCGACTGGCGATCCCCATCGCCACGTCCATGAACGCCAAGGATGTGATTCCCGGGGACCACCCGTTGAACGTTGGCGTGCCGGGATGGTACTGCCGCAAGAGCGCCAATCAGATCGTGCTCGAATCGGATCTGGTCTTCTTCGTCGGCAGCCATACCGGCAGCCAGGTCACCTTCAAGTGGCAGGTTCCGCCACCGGGCACGCCGGTGATTCAGCTCGATATCAATCCGGAAGAACTGGGCCGGCATTACCCGAACCAGGCTTCGCTGCTGGGAGACGCGCGAACGGTTCTCAGGCAATTGATCGAAGCCTGTGACGCCGCCACGGGGCAGAAGCGTAAACCGTGGACTGATCGGGCCGGCACGCTGGTCGCTCGGTGGCGTGAGGAGTCCGGCCCGATGATGCGTTCCGATGATGTTCCGATCCGACCGGAGCGGATTTGCGGGGAGCTTACGGATCTGCTGCCGCCGGGTACACTGCTGGTGTCGGAAACCGGACATTCCGGCATGTGGACCGGCGGCATGGTGGACCTGACCAAGCCCGGTCAGGGCTTCATCCGCGCCGCCGGGTCTCTGGGCTGGGGATTGCCGGCGGCGTTGGGCGCAAAGCTGGCGCTTCCTGATCGGCCGGTGCTGCTGTTCTCGGGCGACGGCGGATTCTGGTATCACCTCAGTGAACTGGAAACCGCCGTGCGGTGGAAGATTCCCGCGGTGCTGCTGATCAACAACAACAAGTCGCTGAATCAGGAGATCGACATTCTTGCGGATGCTTACGGCGGAGCGCTGCGCGGCCGTCACGCCGAACTGTGGCAGTTCAGCGACGTGAGCTTTGCCGAAATGGCCCGCGCCATGGGTGCGGAGGGTGTCCGCGTGCAAAAGCCCGTGGAATTGGCCGGAGCGCTCGACAAGGCATTCTCAGTGGATGGCCCCTGCGTGGTCGAGGTCATGACCGAAATGACCGCCACCGCCCCCTTGGCCTGGCTCGGCGAACGGCAGTAACCCGCTGCAGACGCGCGTCCGCAAAGGAGATCGACCTCGCCCCCCCACCGGCAGAGGTCGAGGCCCCCCCCTGCTTCCCGGCCTTGCCGCCCTGGCCCGATACGGACCCGCGACCGCATTGCCTGCCTTTCAGCATGGTAGCGAGGGCCCGACGCGCAGCAGAACAGAAGACGCCCGCGCGCATCATCGACTTCGGGTGCAGCCGCATACGAAACCCGGCCGAAACCCCCGCCGCACTTCCTGGAACCTGCCTTGCTGCGAGGACTTGTGGCACAGCCTCCTTCCGGCCTATAGCCGTCTGGGTCATCTCACAACGTCTGGATCAGTTCTCGGGGAAGGGTCACTACGCGCGCCCCCCTCCTGCCGCACCCATTGCAAAGGGGAGGAGGAAGGGCCGGGGCTGCAGGTGTCTACAAAGCAAACGCCCCCAAGCGCACCGATTGCAGGGCCATACGTGGTCTATTCTTCGTTGCTCAATGTGAACATGCGTTGATTGCAACCTATCAGACGGCCACAGAAAAGCCGTTCTCGTCCCGTATTCCCTGCTCGAAAACGTCTTGCTCGACTTCAAACCCACAACCTGGCACGTCAGGCACGATCAGCTTGCCGTCGCGCGTCTCCCAGGCGTCCGCGATGAGTCCGGGCATCCGGGCCGGCGCAGCTTCAAGAACAGAGTAGTTGGACACGGACGCTGCGAAATGGGCATGATGATATCGCTCAACAAAACTCCCCCAGGTATGCGGGCCGCACAAAGCGCCCCACGGTTGGATCCGGTCGGCGATGGCCTTCCACCACGTGAGCCCATACCCCCGGAAGTCTTGCTGCACCACGTCGATCCACCCGTTCTCCACCAGGTCAAAGAAGTTTGGCGGCGGAGCGCATTCGCCATCCGCAACGTACGTGTCGTAACCGTTCTCCCGGATGAATCCCTTCAGATCCCGATTCAGGCCATCCTCCTCCGGGAACGGTTCTTCAAACCAGTAGATTCCTACGTCTGCGCAAGCCCGCAGTATCACCTTGGCGCTGCTGAGCGTGTGGCCCATGTTGGCGTCGATGAGGATCTTTGCTTCCGGGCCGGCGGCCTCTCGAACGATGTGAATGACCATAATGTCGCGGTCAAACCCTTCCCTCGACGGCATCCAGCGGGCACCCCTCCCGATCTTGATCTTGAAATTCCGATATCCGTACTCATGACCGGTTTGGACTTCTTCCCGAAACATCCGGGCGGCCTCTTCATCAGATGCGTCAAGATCGTCAATGTAGATCGATCCGTCGTAGAGTTCCACCTCCTGGGAGCCGCGCGCCCCCAGCAATCGATACAACGGCTCTCCGGAGAGCTTGGCTACAAGGTCCCATAGCGGCAGGTCGATCGCCTTCCCCTGTTCGCTGGAACCTGCCGGCAATTCGAACAGTTCGTCGACCCTCTTGCCGACAAGTTGCTCAGCCTGCTCCCTCTTGACGCGGGACCATCCAATGCCTGTTGCGCCGCTGCCTGCATAGACCCGGACGACTGAGTCGCTGATCCCGGGGCCGTGAGTTGCTCTCTGTGCGTTATAGCCGATGCTGCGGGGCCGAGTCCCGTGCAGGATTGCCTTCTCGATGCGGATGATTCGACGGTCGTTTGCCATTCGCTCTCCTCAGTTTCGGGCGCTTCCGTCATCGATGCTGCGCCCTTGCCCGTATGCGCCGGCCATGCTACAACGCGCGCTGGCCGTTCATGGCGGGTTCTCATCGTGCCGGCGGGCAGCAGCTCAGCCCCGCCCAAGGGGAGCGCCGATCTCGAGAATGTAACTGCGCATCCGCTCCCTGAAAACGGGAGGGAGAGGGCGCGTGGGCGGGCGGTTAGGTCCGCCGGGCAGTCCGACCATCTCCAGCGCCAGCTTGTCGACGTGCCCCTCCCCCGCCGTTACGCGGAAGGCGTCGCCGTATATGTCGTAGAAAGGCAGCAGCACGCGACCGACCTCGGCCTGGGTCTCCTCCCACCGGCGGCCCTCCAGCAGCTCCCAGAGACGCAAACCCCACTCCGGCCAGAACAGGGCGGGATGCAGGTTGGCGCCGCGGGCCCCGAGCATGCGACTGAGGACCGGCATTATCTGGTTGTCGATCATGCAGAACCGGTCGGCGAAGCGCAGCAGCATGTTCTGATACTCTATCACGTCGGTTGAATGCCACTTGATGGCCACAACCTGGGGGATGTCGCCGAAGCGTTCGAGGGTCTGAAGCGACATGTGGAAGCCATGCCCGTAAGTGTTGTAGGCGACGATGCCGAGCTCAGGCGCCGCCTTCGCGATCGCGGCCATGTGCTCATGCACGTCGTCCTCCGTCGGTTGGTAGTAGAACGGAGGCGAGACCTGGGCCGCCGGAGCGCCGATGGACTGGGCGTGTCGGGCTACCTCGATCGCCTCGAGGGTGCTGGAGGTTTGCGCGCCGACGATGACCGGAATCCTCCCATCGGCCGCATCCACGACGGCCTCCGCCGTCTGTTTGCGCTCCTCGAGGGTCAGCACGGGGAACTCCCCGGTCGCGCCGTTGACCAGGAGCATGGCGTTGCCGGTCCGAAGGCCGCTGTCCAGCAGGAAACCGATGAGCCGCCGCATCCCGTCCAGGTTGAGCGACAGATCATCCTCGAACAGCGTCGGCACGGCGAGAAAACAGCCCTGCAACTGCTCCATCACGGCTTCACGATCCATTGGTTCCTCCCAGGCGAATAGGTGCAGGAGTTGGTCGCCGGGACATCCCGCGCGACGGAGCAGCACTGTACTGTCCATGCCCGTGCCGGTCAAACGCCATCCCAGCAGGGGCGAGGCTTTCCGTCACCCGCCGTTTCGCCCTTGCCCATACCAGACTTCATCTTCGGGGGGCAACCATGAGCAGGGCCGTCGTGAATAGACCCTGTTCAAACGCGCAATGCGCCATGTGGGGCAGGCGTCTCACGTTCCGGGACGCGTTCACGACCGTGGGCGCTTCTCGCTCTTTCGTCGCGGCCTGATCGGAGTAAGATGGCGGCGTCAGGCGCTCGTCTTGGGTCTCGCGGCAGCATGACAACAGTTGGCGACGGAAGCCACCTCCGGACTGTCGATCCGAAGGTTGAGGGTCCGAGTCACATCGGCCTCGCCAGCTAACTTGCGGCGCGGAACGTCTTTACGACTCGCGCCGCTCTTCCCAACGCGGCAGTCTGGGGGCCGTGCACCGATGGTGCCAGCGTCCGGTGACCGGTCTCCGGCGCAGGGCGGGCCCTGCTGCGCCTTGCGCAACGAATCCAGAGAGATGTCCCCGTAGCGCCTCAGCGCAATGCTGCCACTGGCATGGCAGGCCGGCTTCAGCACGATCGCTTGCTCGACCACCGCGCCGGCCGGGTCGCCTCGGCGGGATTATTCCACTTGTGGTGGGCGCGAAGAACTGGTATACTGGCATTTGAAAGATGCGCTCCTGTGCGCCCTGTGGGCGGCGCGGCTTGTTGCCGTGCGGAGTGGTCTGGGGGTTGTATCGTGACTATTGTGAGCCGCTTGGGAAGTACCAGCGACACGGACTCTCCATTCGGTTTGGCATGCGCGGGCTTTGTTCTGTCCAGTGGGTTCCCTCCCCCCGGACATCGACTGTGCTCCTTGCAGCGCCCTCCCTTAGTCCCGAGCGACGCTTCTACCCGCCAGCCGACCACCAAGCGTAAATGGTGGCGCGACTTTCTACAGAGGTGAGCGCTCAGACGTGCAACGGTGCGTCAGCTCACGGGAAAAGTACTGTTTTGCGAGGTGATGTAAAGATGTCTCAAGGTAAAGTGAAGTGGTTCAGCGACAGCAAGGGCTTCGGTTTCATCACGCCCGACGACGGCAGCAAGGATGTGTTTGTCCACCATAGCGCCATCGAGGGCGGTGGTTTCAAGACCCTTGCCGAAAACGATGCAGTTGAGTACGACGTGGAGCAGGGCGACAAGGGCCCGCGTGCTGTCAACGTCAGAAAGCTCTAAGAGCTGACACAGCTCTCGGACGATGAACAAAGGCGCTGCCGTGCGGAGGGACGCGGC
>CAZXDF010000104.1:0-11158 GCA_964639345.1 uncultured candidatus Brocadiaceae bacterium
GTCGAGCCGCCGGAGCCGGAGGGTCCAACGCGCCAGGTCCTGTGTGCGCGCCTCGAGGTCGAGTTCGCGCTCGCCCTCGGCAGCGAGGCGTTCTTCGAGCAGCCCCTCGGACCGCTCCATGTCCGCCCCCGCGGCTGCGGCCGCTTCGAGGGCCAGCTCGGCGCTGCGCCTGCCGCGACGGGCCTCGCCCAAGGCGCCTCGGGCCAGTTGGACGGCCTCCTCCATCGCCACCCGTGCGGTAGCTTCCTGCTGCGGGTCGGGCCGTGCAGCCCGCACGGCCTTCAGGCCCTCGCCCAGCAGCCTCAGCGCCCCGTCCAGGTCGCCCAGCCGCCGCCGGCACGCGGCAACGTCGATCGTGGTGTCAACAACCTCGAGGGCGTCCTGCTTCCGCCCGTAGATCGCCAGCGCCTTCCGGAAATACTCTTCCGCCCGGTGCGGGTTGCTCAGCCGCCTGAGGTAGAGGGCGCCTATCCTCTGGAGCTGCTGGGCCACGCCCGCTTCGTCCTCCAGCGCGCGGTAGCCCTCCATGGCCAGCTCAAAAGATTCGAGCGCCCGGCCATACTGCGTGGCCCGGTCGAGGCTCTTTCCCAGCTCCCCCAGCGCCTCGGCCAGGTCATCCGGGCGGCCGTGCTCTTCGAGCAGCGCCAGCGCCCCCCGGTATGCCGCGACCGCGTCTTCGTAACGCTCCGCCTTGGTCAGCAGCGCGCCCAGGCTCAGATGCTCGAGGCCGAGCGCGCGCCGCGGGTAACTCTCGTCAGCGGCCAGGTGGTCGGTCAGAAGCCTCTGCTGCCGCGCAGCGCGATCATACTCCCTCAGCCCGCTCCAGCAGTGGACCAGCCACCTGTGCAGGCCCGAGGTGCGCTGAGACAGGGCCTCCGGCGTCTCGTCTTCCAGCGCGCCCACCATGTGCAGCAGGTTCAGCAGGGCCCGGGCGGCCCCGGCGAGACGCCCGGCCTGAAGATGCCCCGCAGCCTCCCGTTCCCTGTCGGCGTACTCGCGCGAGACGTACTCGGCGAACTCCGTCCGGTTCATTCCCAGGTAGCCGTAGAGACGAAATGCCCGACGCCACTCGCCCGGCATGGCTCGCAGGGCCTCGTGGTAGGCGGCCCCGGCCGGCCGGGTGCGCAACGCGGCAAGGCACCGGTCCCAGAATGCCGCCGCCACGTCCGCCGGCACATCCCCGCCCGCGCAAATCACCGACGGCACCCCGCCCGCCGAAAGGGACCGGCACAGAAGCCGCAGCGCCGCATGACGGTCCGGCCGCCAGGCGGCATCGTCCAGATTCGCCAGCGCGCCGCAGCTTGCTCGGCTTCCCAGCGCGCTCAAGGCCCCCAGATCGACCCCGCCAAGCCGCCCTTTGGCTGCGGAGGTGGCGAGGTAGGTGCGGGCAGGCTCGGCCGGGTCGAGCACAACGCGGTTCGACAGCCACAACAGGTCGCTCCAGGCGGCGCGCCGCGCGAGGGAAGACGGATCGACGGCGCGGGCGTCGATCACCGTCACGTCCGGCTCCTGCGCGAGGCCCGCCGCCGGCTCCGGTGCGCCGGGCCATCCGCTCGCGAGCAGCAGCGACCGGCGGCCGTAGCTCTTAGCCGCGAACGCCGCGCTCAGGCCCGACGGATCCCCCACGAATGCTACCTCCAACCGTTCGCCAAGCGTGCTGTCAAACAGGGGCAAACCGTCCCAGTTTACAGGGCTGAGTGCTGCCGGACACGCGAGGTATAGGCGCTGGATGGGCGGGGCAAGGAGCCCCTGAAAAGGCTGGAGCACCGCCTCATGGCCGTCGTGCAGGCGAAGGGTGCGCGTTTCGAACTCCTCGGTCGTGAGCAGAAATGCCGCGTAGTCCTCGCCGCCGGCCGGCTCCAGCATCAGCAGCGCGGTATCCCGAAAAAGAATCTCGCGCACCTCCATAATGTCCGCCCGCACCGGCACCACCAGTCCGCCGGCTGCCGGCGCCGCTGCCAGGGCCTCGCGCGCGGCCTGGAGCGCCGCGCGCGTCTCCGCCCAGCGCTCCTGGAGCCGGGCCGCCTTCGGGTCGGGTGGGCCGCCGGCTGGGGCCAGTTTCTCGATGGGCAGGGCGCATAGCTCCCGGCGCGCTGCGGCGGCTGCGGCCCGGGCGTCCGACAGGTCCTGGACCAGGTCATTCATCGGACCGGGCGGGAACCGGATAGCCTCCGCACCGCCTGCACGTGCCAGCTCCACCGCGCGTCGCCCGAGGGCATGTTCCAGGGCCGCCTCGGGGTCCCCGCTGTCCATCGCCTCGGCCACTAGGCGCGCGTAGAGCCTGCGCCACCGGTCGCGGTCTTCCAGCTCGCGCTCCACGGGACTCAGCAGCGGGGCGCTCTCGATCAATTCGGCGGCCTCGACATGGAGCGCATGGCCCGCCTCGCCGCCCCGGATATCTCCCAGGGCATGCATCACCTGCCACCGCACCGTCTCCAGGCCGTAGGCGGTGCAATGCCTCAGCGCCTGACCGAGCAGACGGTCCGCCTCGTCCCGCTCGCCGAGCCGGAGCTTCAACACGGCTCGGTTGTGCAGGATGACGGCCTGCCAGATTCGCGTTTCCAGATCCTTCGGCTCGATCCCCGCGAGGGACTCGTAGCGGCTTTCGAGCCCGGCTTCGAGCGCCGCCAGCTCCTCCCGGCCGGCTGCGGTCTGGGGGGCCGCGCCCAGCGTGAGCAGCACCGGCCCGCCCTCCGTAACTGCCCGCTTGCCGAGCGCCTGCTGCTCAAGGACGGTGGGTCTGTCCAGGATGGTCCCGCGAACGCCGAGGAGCCTGCCGCACCCGCCTGCGCCGAGCGCGAGGGCCGCCACGAGTGCGGCGACTGCTTGCAGCGAGAGTGCTGGTCTATGGGGCACGGTCCGCCTCCTCCACGAGGGGCGCGAGTTCCGCCAGGTTGGCGCTCAGGCCGACGGCCGGCTTGGCCAGGCTGGCGGCCTGGCGCTCTGCGCTCTCGGCCAAGAGGTCCCGGTGCAGGGCGATGATCCGCCGCAGCCACGCCTTCAGCTCCTCGTCCGGCATCCCCCGTTCGGCCTCCGGCAGCCGGGCCATGCGCAGGGCGACGCGGCCGAGGGAACGGCAGTGGCCCATCTGACCCTCCAGGTTCTGCGCGCGCTCGTCCAGGCGCAGGGCGCTGGAGAACGCCTCGGCCGCCGCCTTCAGCGCGCCGCCGCGCAGCCGATACGCGGCGCGTAGCTGATACCCGGCAAGCTGGCTCCAGACGATCGCCCTTTCGCTGAGCATGTCGAGGCGTTCGGTGTCCTCCGGCAGGTCCGGGTAGAGCGCCAGCTTCTTCTCCATGAGCGCCGCCGCCTCCTCGAACCGGCCGGCCCGGGCGCTGATGCGCGCGAGGTAGGTGTAGATGAGCCGCTTCTCGGCCTCGATGTCGAAGCGGGCCAGCCCGGCCTCCTCCCCGACCGCCACCTCGATCTCGATGGTGATCAGGCCCGCCGCCTCATCCTGCTGCTGCACGACGCCCACCGCGTCCAGGGCGTCCAACGTCGCCTCGAACAGGTCCCACGCGCGCTGTAGATGCGTCTCGCTCATGCGGCCGGAGCGCACCGCGTGGTAGATGTTCAGGGCCTGGTTGCGCCGGGCCCGCAGCAGGTTGCGCGTGTATGCGCGGCGGCCGCCGCGATCGCGTTCGATCAGTTCCTCCAGCAGGGCCGCCGCGCGCCCGAAGCGGTCCTGCGCGGCCGCATGGTCCCCGCTGAGATAGTGCGCCAGGGCCATCTGGTCCACCAGCCGGGCGCGCCGCCCGAGGCGCTGCACAGCCTCTTGTTCGTCGGGCGCGGACGGGAGCCCGGCCATGCCCGCCAGCGCGTCCTGGAGCATGTCAACGGCGCTCTCATACTCGTGCACAGCGAGGGCGCTCCGGCTCATGTGCTCCAGGGCGGCTTGGCTGCGCTCGCCTGTGAGCGGAAAGCCGGCGGCCACGGCCCGGCGGTAGTACTCGTAGGCGTTCTCGTGGCGGCCGACCGTCAGGGAGCCTTCGGCGGCGTTGAACAGGGCTTCCGCGTGCCCCACGCGGTCGCGCCCGGGGTCGCTCAGGGCCAGCGCGGTAAGGTAGGATTCGAGGGCCTGGAGCGGCGCTTCAGTGTCGCCGGTGGCGAGCGCGATGCGGCTGAACAGGAAGCCGCGCAACTGATGGTAGTAGCTCACCTCGTGCCGCACGAGAACGGCCTGGCCAAGCACCTTGAGCGCCTCGCGGTCGATGGCCGCCCGCCGGCGGGTGGCGGACCGGGTGGCGAGCCAGTCCGACGGTCCGTAGTAGCTGTAGGCCCGCGCAAGCGCGTAGTGGGCCACGTGGTCGCGCGGGTCACGTTCGACGAGGGCCCGGTAGTGCGCGATCGCCTCGCCCAGGCGTCCGAGCCGCTCCTGGCAGTCCACCAGGCCGCGGTGGGCCGGCACGAGGCCCGGGTCAAACCCGAGCAGGCCAGAGTAGGTGCCGGCGGCCAGCGGCACGTCGCCGGCCTCCAGCTCGCGCGCGGCCTTCATGAGCGCCACGTTCACGTAGCCGTCTCTCGCGCGCCGGTACAGGTCTTCATCGCCCTCCAGTCGCCCGCGCAGCTCCCGGTAGTGATCGAGGGCTGAGGCGTACTTCTGCTGCTCCACGTCGATGGCCGCCAGGGCCAGGTAGGCGACTGCCGCCTGCCGTTCCTCCCCCGGGAACCGGTCGATGGTGCGGCGGAAGGCCCGGCGTGCGCGCGCGTGGTCCCGCGCCTCGTAGAGGAGGTCGCCGATGCGGTTCTGGGCGAGCGCCGGCAGCACGGGCTCGTCGCGGTAGCTCTCGATCAGCTCGCGCAGCTTCGCCACCCTCTCGTCCACGGTCGGCCCGGCGGGCCCGCCCGCGGTGATGCTTTCCACCACGGACGCAGCGGCCCGACTGGCGTAGGGCTCGGCGCGGGGATAGGCCCGCAGGAGCGCAAGGTAGACGGCCCGCACGCTTGCGGGCTCGTCCAGCACCCTGTACACGTCCGCCGTGGCGAGCATGGCCTGCGCCGCCGCGTCGACCTGCTCGGGGTATTCCTTCGTGACGCGGTCGAGCGCCGCAAGCGCCGCCGGATACTCCTTCATGCCTTGATGGGTCAGGCCGATCTCGAGCTGGGCCAGGGCGCACGCCGTGCGAAGCCCGCCCACCCCGGCGAAGGAACCGGACGTTTGCGTGCCGGGTTCGGTTGAAAGCGCGCGCCGTTCACATTCATCGAGCAGCGACTCCGCCTTCGTAAGGTGTTTCTGCCAGTCTTCGGCTGCCTTGGCGAGTTGGCGACCCGCCATGCCGCGCCGCTCCAAGGCCAACAGGCGCGCGCGGGCAAGGGCTGTGGCCGCCGGCGAATCCGGGAACTGCCGGGGCACGTCGTCGAGCGCGCTGCGTGCTTCCGCCATCTGGCCCAGATCGGCCAGCAGATCGGCCGAGCGGAGCCAGGCCTCCGCCGCATCCGCCCAGCGGGGCAGGTTCATTTCGATGTTGCCGCTGTATCGGCTCTCCCGGGCCGCCCACATCGCGTTCTGCCATGCAAGCAGCCGCTCCCACGGGCCGGCGGCGGCGTCGGTGTGCCGGGCGCGGGCGAAGTCCAGGAACGCGCTCACCCGCTCGAAGGCGGGCACCTCGCCACCCTCGCCCAATGCCCACAGATTGAACGTCCCGCCGCCGGCCGCCGGGGCAGCACCGCGGTTGCTGGCGAACAACAGCCCTCCCTGGACGGGACGCGGCCATACATGGCTTGAGGCGTACGACGTGAGCTGGCGCGCCGGCGGAAGCTGCGGGTCCCGGCGGAAGACCCTTTCATCGAGCCGCACCGAGAACAGGGCCGGCCGGTCGTCCGTGTCGATTCTTCCGTTGCCGTCGGTATACAGCCTGTAGCGCGAGAAGAACACGCGCCGCCCGTCCGTGCTCCAGCACGGGTAGACGTCCAGGGCGTCTCCGGCGGTGAGGCGGGCCGCCTTGCCGTCGGCCAGGCGGAGCATGTGCAGGGCCACGCCGCCGTCCCCGACGCTTGACCGCGCCGCGTAGACGAGAAGCCGGCCGTCCGGGCTGCAATCGGGCATCTGACCGCCGTCGGTAGTGAGGCGCCGACGCCGGCCGCTTTTGAGGTCGAGTTCCCACAGGTCGTACCTGCGGCGCAGCGACGGTGCGGAGGCGAAGAACACCCGCTTGCCGTCCGGGTGCCAGCACGGATTGTCGTCCGCCGAGTCCCGGCCCGTTAGCCGGCGCAGCATCTTCCCGCCCGTGACCACCCTCAGCAGGCCGCCTGCGGTGAAGACCCAGGTGGCGGCGCGCGCAACATCCCCCCTCCGGAGCGTCAGGAGCCAGATGTCGCCCCCGGCGTCCGCGCGGCTGTTGCTGAAGACGACGCGACGGCCCTTCGGGCCCAGGCGGGGGGAGCCGTCCCGCGCGCTGTGCGGCTCCAGCATCCGGGCGGGCGCGAGGCCAAGCGGCGCGTCCTGCTCCAGCCAGAGGTCCGGCCCGCCGGAGGCGCGGGAGGTGAAGACCAGCAGCCGGCGGCCCTCGTGGTAGTCGCCTTCCAGCGCCCCGCCTGCCATGGCCGTGATGCGCACCGGCCGATTCCAGTCCGTCCGCTCCGAGGGCAGCAGCTCCGCGATGTCCCGCCGCCTCAGCGCGCCGGGCCCGCCGCAGCCTGCCGTAACAAGGGCCGCCGCCAGCGTCAGCCAGAGCCAGGTTCTTCTATGCGCTGTCTTCGTCACTGCTCTTGACCGTCCAGGTGTCGTCGGGGAGCTGAATCGGCGTCCCCGGCTCGGATTCCATGCGATACTTGTGGGCCAGAATCGCGCCCACGGCCTTCATGCCGTCTTCGCCCTGGAGCGACGGGGTGATCTCAACGATGCGCCGCGCGAGTGCCTCGCGGTCGGCGTTCTCCTGCCCGACTATGTCCTCCACGAGCGAGAAGAACCAGGGGTCCTCGCGACGCAGGCGCGAGCGCTGCCGGGCGAGGAAGACGAGGCGCCCGTCGACAGCCTCCCCTACGAGGCCGAGGCGCTTGAACGCGAGCACATCGTCGCGGTTGAACTCCATGCGGCGGAGGGCATCGAGGGCGAGCTTCTTGCTCTCGGCGACGGTAGGGGCGGGTGTGGCCTCGCCGGTCAGAGGGTCGACGGCCCTCACGCCGGCCAGCAGGAAAACCTCGCCGGACATCTGATCGTAGGACCCGAGCACCTGCTCCCGGAGCGACCGGGCCGTGGCGCGCACCTCTATCCGCGTGCCCACCAGGCCGCTCATCCAGCCGCACCCGGCCATACACCACAGGAGCGCGCAAGCGGCAACCGTGACGGCGAACTTCTTCACATCCAACCTCCACCATCCCATTCTACATGATGCGAGCGTCACGGAAGGAACGTAATCTCCCACCCGTCTTCCGACAGGACGATCTTCTCGGCTGCCAGGGCCTCGATGGGAAGCCGCGCCGCGTCGATGGCCCGCGAGAACAGGCCGAAGTACTCCCTGGCCCGCTCAAGGCCGAACGCCTCCGTTACGCTGAGGCGCGGCACCGGGTAGCTGTGCAGCAACCGGCCGAAAAGCCCCTGGAGCTGCACCTCCCCCTCGACGAACCCGGCGCGCGAGCGCAGCCGGACGCTCCGGGGCGAGGCCAGCGCCAGGGCCCTGCGGAGTTGGACGAAGCTCGGGTTCTCGGCCCGCGGGTCGACCACGAGGGTGGCCCGTCGAAGGGCCTCGGGGCCGATGTGGGTCACGTCGAGCAGGCCCTGCACGTCTCTGAACGGGTTGCGGGCCCTCACGGGCGTGCTCCCGTCGGCCGGCTCCAGTGCGTCCATGAAGCTGCGCAGTGCGAGTTCTGCACGCGCTATGCCGCTCACGGACGAATCGCCCCGGAAATCCCGCAACTCGGGCGGCAGCATCCGGCGCACGTCCAGCCCGTCGAACTCGCCCTCCAGGAACAGCCGCACGCCTCCCTCCTCCATCCATCCCGCCGTGCGGCCGATCACCTGGCCGCCGAGCACGCGCATGTGCGCCCGCGGCACCCGGAAGCCGTCGGGCTCCAGCCGGACGCACAGCGACAGCTCCTCCACCAGCGTCTGGCCCAGGACCGACACGCTGCGCAGGGTCAGGTCGTCTTCGGGCTCCAGAAACTGCGTGATGGCGGGGGCCATGCCCTGCTGCGCCCACGCGGCGCCCGGCTCCGCGGGGCGGGCCACGCCCCTGGGGGGCGCGCCGGCCACCTCGTCGCTGAGCGTCGGGCTCAGGGGCGCCTGGCGGCGGGTGAGCAGGCGCCAGCGCTTGGCCACCGGCACGCTCGCACTGAGGCCGTCCACGCGGAATAGGTCCGCCGCCGCCACGGTAAGGTCTTCGAACTGCACGCGGCCGCCGAGTTCCAGATTCCGCCCGGCCTCGAGCAGCAGGTCAAGGCTCGCCCTCGCTGCACCGCCCACTTCCCATCCATCCGGCATGTTGATGGCCTCGGGGTTGACCTGGCAGGAGACGCCCGCCACAACATCGAGTGCGCCCGCAATGGCCGCAGGCGAAAGGCCCGGCCGTGCGGCAAAGAACGCGCCGAGCCCGCTGACATTTGCGGCCGCGTCCGCCGTGACGACTCCGCCCAGCGCGCCCGCGCTCGCGTCGCTCACCGTGAGCCGGTCAAAACCGTCCAGGGTCACGCTTGCAGCGCAGGACAGGTCCTCCAGGGGCATACTCAGGGGCGTCGCCCACGCCACTGGGATCGAAACATTCGCACGTGCCTTGACGTTCCCTTCCCGAAGGTCCAGCTCGAGGTCCGCTGATACGCCGTCCAGCCCTGCGGCGATGTCCTCGTCGATCTGGTGCTCGAACGTGAAGTCCCGCACGGCCAGGGTCGTTGAGAGCGTGAGGGGCGCGGCCTCCCGATGAAATCGCTCCAGCGGGAACAGGCGCAGCTCGGGCCACGGTTCGCCGGTCCTGAGCGAGGAGACGAGGTTCGCGGCAAGCTCAGGGGCGGCAGCGCCGGTGCGGAGGGCTTCCATAATGCGCGCGACGCCCGGCGCCCGGCCGCCGAGGTCCGCCACCTTCCACTTTACTGAGCCGGAAAACTGCGGTAGCCGCTGCAACAGCTCCTCCGGCGCGAGTAGCAGGATGTTGGCCAACTCGGGCACTTCGACCACGCCCCGCGCACCGACCGCGCGCACGCCGAACTGCTCGAGCCTGGCTTCGGCGCCGCTGACCGTCAGGAGCCCGGGCACGGTGAGGCTCGCGTCGCGAAGGACGACGTCGCCGCGCCCGAGGTCGGCCTGGAGTTCCCCGGCAGCTCGCACGTCCACCGGTTCGAGCGTGGCGGCCCCGCCTTCCGCCGGTGGCGGCAGGGTGATGGCCAGCCCCGCCGCTTCGGCTTCGAGCGCGCACGAGAGCTTCTCGAGCGGCAGCGCGCCGCCGTAGAGCAGCCCGACCCGGCCGGACGCGCTTGCTTCCATGCCGTCCAGCGCGACCGCGACGCCTGCCGCAGCCATCTCGACGGGACCCACGCGCAAGCCGCCCGCCCAGCCCACGTCCCGGGGCAGGTAGTCGGCCGGCAGCGCAAGGTCCGCCTCGTATTCCGCCTCGGCGTCATGAACGCCCAGGACCAGGTCACCCTGCACGAAGGACGCGGATGGCACGGTCGCCTTGCCCGAGAGCCTCAGCGCCAGTTCCGCGTCCGCTCCATCGCGGGGGAGCGCGCCGGCGAGCGTGAACGCGGCTTCAATACGGCCTTCCGCGCTCAAGCCGGCGATCAGTTCTCGGAGCTCGGCATTCAGGCCTTCCTTCAGAGCGAGCAGCGAACCCAGGTCCGCAGCCGCGGCCCCGTCCAGTTCTACGGATTTCACGCCGTAGCCTTGTAAAGTACCCCTAATGGCGAGTTCGGGCAGGACGGCGCCTGCCGAGCCGCTGAACTTTCCCAGGTTGATGGCGGCGGCCTCGAGGTCGGCCAGGTTGGTCCCCGCGATCTCTGTGGAAATACTCACGGGGACGGCCACTTCGCCGAACAGGGGCGAACTGAGCGTCAGGGCCTCGGCCTGCGCTTCGATGGAAAGTGAGATGTCGACGTTCGGCACTTTGGCCCCGCCGCCCGGCGCGAACTCGATATCATCGGCCGCGCTGACCTCGACGGCCAGGTTGCTCAGAGCGAACCCGCCCAGGCCCTCCGCGCCCAGGCGCTCAGCGCCCAGACGCAGCAGGCCCGCCTTGGCGGAGAGCTCTTCCTCAGAATGCAGCGTCAACCTGTCCGCGATGCCTATCTGTGCCTGGTAGTTCCAGTCGACGTCCACGGCCTCGATGCCGCCCTGAACCCTGAGGGGCGCCGCCCCGGCGCTCGGGGTAAGGCCAAGGTCCATTTCCAGGCCGACCCCGCGCGCACTGAGCCGGTTGGCAATGGTTGCGTTCGCGACTGTGGGCAAGCCTGGCCGCACGAGGACGTGCGCCGCGCTCGTCGCCTCCACCCGACCGCGAAGCTCCCGGACGGACGCCAGATTCACCCATTCGGCCACCGATGGCAGGTCGGCCAGGTAGGGGAGGGCGGCGCGCACAAGGGCGTCTGCGCCTTCAAGTTCGATGGCGATCAGGTTCTCGGCGTCGATCTGCCAGCCGTTCCCTGGGGCCACGCTCAAGGTCAGCGCGTCCGCAAGCAGGCCGGGCGCCTCGAGCCTCGCCTGCACGTCCACCCGGCCGAGCTCGGCCAGGTCCACCGTGCCGTGAGCCGTGCACTCGACTGAAGGTGGCATCGGCAGCTCAGCGCCTGACAGGCCTGCACGCAGGTCCCGAATCGAAAGGCCCGCATTCCAGCTCAGGCTGTCGGCATCGGCGCGCTCGATGTGAAGGGAGCCGTCCATGCCGGCCGCCGCCTCGGCCGCTACCGGCTGGTCCAGCCCGGCCGCGACCTCTTCAAGCCGCCACCGAACCACGAGTTCGCCCTTCAGGTCCTCGTCAAGTTCCACCCGCGCGGTGCCCGAGATCGGCCCGACCGTCAGGCGTCCGAAGGACTCGGAGATAAGCTCGGCGCGCAGGCCCTCGAAGCTGGCATTGTCCAGGATAACCTTGCCGGGCAGGCGCAGCGATGCGAGATCGAATGCGCCCTCGCCGTCCTGCGCATCCAGTCCGGCGGGGGGGGCAAGCGAGGCTACGTTCCACACGCCGCCCTGCTCCACCAGGCGGACGGAGAGGCCGCTGAGCTCCGCGCCCGTCAC
>CAZXDF010000105.1:0-6457 GCA_964639345.1 uncultured candidatus Brocadiaceae bacterium
GCTGGACCCGGCAGCTCCACAACGTTACCATCACTCATGGCGTATCCACTCCTTCCTTGTAAGGTGGGTGACCCGAACTGAATCACCCAGGATACGCCACCTTCCCCTCCTCGTCTAAACACAACTTTCGGTTATAACTCCGAAGCCTTCCACGAGTCGCTGCCGGAGTTGAGGCGCATTCGGGAGGAAATCAAAGAGGTAGCGCCCCCGGACTGGTCCGGCGGTGGAGCCGGCACGACCGAATCGGGCCAAGCCGGCTGAGAGCTGGGTCCATTGCGTCGCTCTCGAGCGGTTGCCGAACGATTCATAACTGCTGGAACTGTGAGGGCTTATGTCTCACTCGCCGGGGGCGCGGTCGGATTGGTTTCCCCGTCTACCACAGGCTATGAATGCGCTTCTTGCGCCTCTCCATGTGCTTCAGTCCGCGCGCCGCGGCCTTCGGCCGGCGGGACCCCTTCACCAGCGCCCCCAGGCCTTTCAGAGGCACTTGGCAGGCCTCTTGGCAGGCCACAGCGGCTCACTTGCCGGGCGGCCTACCCCTCACAGGCAAGGCGTTGACCGGATAACAGGATGACGGCGGATACGACAACGACAGAAGACAAGGCAAAGGCGAAGGCTGGTCTTCTAGCCCATCCTGTGAATCCTGTTGATCCTGTCAAAGGCCTTAGCTTTTGGTTTGACATAGGCAGGATGTACAGTACACTCGCACCAGCGTCGCGTTTGTGCCGCGCCCCCGTCGCAAAAAACGGGGAATGTGTATGGTATCGGCGGGTTCTCTGTCGGCCATGAGGGATGAGGGACATGTTCAAGGGCATTGAAACTGTGGTGGCAGGAAGGCTGAAACCGGTTGTCGCGAGGCGGGCCGTTACCCTGGTGGAGACCATCGTCTCCATCGCCCTGCTCGCCGTGGCCATGAGCCTGCTGGCGCAGCTCGTGATGACGGCGTTGGAGATGTCCATGATGGCGCAGATGCGGGTTTCCGGCATGTTGTATGCCCAGGAGAGGATGGAAGACATCCTTGCTCGCCGCGATAATCTGGCCGACTGGGAAGCGGAGGCGCGGGCGAACTTTGAGCTGGACGAGGAGACCAAGCTGCACAGGTTCAAGGAGCAGGAGCGCGAGAGCTATCAATGGACCTGGCGCATCAGCGATTCCCAGGACGCGAGCGTGTTACAGACCGGGCTGAAGGAAGTGGTCGTCACGGTGCACTGGCGGCTTCCGGGGCGGCGGAGCATCACGCCCAGGTACGACTTGCGCACGCTGCTGGCCGTACCGCAAGGCGCAAGCGCGGAGGAGACCGAGTGATGAAGAGGCGAAGAGGCTGGCGCCGGGGCGTCACACTTGCAGAGTTTCTCGTGGTCCTCGCATTGACTGGAATCATCGTGGGTTTGGCCTGGAGTATTGCCATCAAGGCAACCCAGGTCTGGAAGCAGCAGCAGGCACGCGGCATCGCCGGCAGGACCTGCTGGGAATCGCTCTACAAGATATCTCGAGACCTCAGGACGGCTGTGCTTGCCTCTGAGTTGGGCGGGCAGGGAGGACTTGCGGGCGAGAACGGCTCCCCCCTCGAGTTGCTTGATGTGTTGCAGGGCAAGGAGTGGCCCGAAGGTGTGGGGATTCCCGACGATCTGGCCGATGCCGATATCCGCCTGGAAGCCGATCTCATCCGTTTTCCCTCGCCGCGGGCTGTTGTTGAGGGAACCGACGTAAGGGGGAGAGTGAAGTACTATCCGGGCATTGTCGAGTACTCCCTGAAGCGGGATAAGAAGAACGGCCGCACCACGTTCGCCATAGCGCGCCGCGCCGCCAAGATAGGCACACCGCTTGAGGAGGAGGCAAGGAGGCCTGAGAACGCGTATGCGATCTCGCTCCGGTTCGAGTACCGCGGTGAGGACGGGCCCTGGGTGGACGAGTGGAACGATGCCTCGGTGCTGCCCCGTGCGGTGCGCATAACCGTAGCAACCTGCGGCTATCCGGCGGAGGAGAAACCGAGGGTGACGCAGTTCTCCAGCATCGTGTACCTTCCGGTCGCCAGGAGGATTTCGCTGTGAGCATCAGAAACAGGAAGTCAGCGAGCCGTCGTCGGACGGCCGGGCAGTCCTTGATCGTATGCCTCATGGTGTTGGCGTTCATGACGGCGGTCCTCGGCTCGGTGTCCGTCGGGCTAATGGCGGAGGCACGCTACGTCAGACGAAACGGCAAGAGCCTGGCGGCTTTCTACGTGGCGAAGGCAGGTCTGGAGGCGGCGGTCAGTCGGCTGGCGCAGGATGACCGGGGCGTCGATGCCCTTGGGGACCCCTGGTGCAGGGAGCGCGGCGGACTGACCGGCACAATGGCGGGCGACGGCACCAGCAAGTATGAGTGCACGGTTGTTGACGAGGAAGGCAGGATCAACATAAACAAGGCCGACCGCGGCATGCTCAGGGCGCTGGACCCGGGGTTCACAGACGCGGTGGCCACGGCCATCGTGACGCAGAGAAGAGAGAGAGCCTTCACCAGGGTCGAGGATCTCACCTCCGTCTCGGGCGTCTCGGAAGAGCTTCTGATGGCGCCGAGGGTGAAGGGCTCGCTGACGGTCTACGGCGAGGGCAAGGTCAATGTGAACACGGCGCCCCTGGCTGTGCTTCAATGTCTCGTGCTCGGGGAGGGCGGCGCGGAGAAGGTGGCTCGGCGTCGAAATGGCGAGGACGGTTTGGCCGGCACGGAGGACGACGAACCCTTTACCGACATCGAGCAGGTGAAGGAGATCGTGGGCATGAGCGACGAGAAGTTCGGAGAAGCGAGGCCATGGCTGACCGTTTCGTCTACCCATTTCACGATAACGGGCACCGGATGGTCGGTGGCGGACCCGAGGCTGAAGAAGGAGCTGCGCCAGGTTGTGAGGCGAGAGAAGAGCGAGTTCGTCGTTTTGCGCTTCGAAGAGTTGAGATAGCTGCGGCCCCCATAGAGCAGGTGGACAGGCAAGGATATTGAGCGCCAAGAAAAAACGCACAACTTCGCCGCGCACCCCAAGGTCCAGGCGCGGTCCTGCGGTGCCGGACGAGGGATTGCAGGACGTGTTGGCCCACGCCCAGGCGGAAACTCGCCAGCAGCTCAACGATGCCATCGAAAAGCAGCAGAAGACGGGCCGGAGGCTGATGGACATCCTGCGTTCGGACTTGGACGGGGAGATGTTCCGCGGCATATGGTCCTGGTTGAACGAGTCAGTGGAAATAGGGGCCGGGAAGAAGAAGAAGAAGGTCAAAGACGTGCTGCAGGAGGGTGGCTGGATGACCACCTCCGAATGGGAAGAGGCGGAGAAGAGCGGGGAGGCGTTTGACCCCGCATTTGGGCGCGTTCTCGTCGAGAGCGGGGATATCACCGAAGAGCAGCTCCACGAGGCGCTCGCGCAGCAGGACCGTTCGGGGCAGTCTTTCTGGCGCATCCTGGTCAATCGTGGGCTCGTGACGCCGAAGCAGATAGCAGACGCGCGCAAGTCCGCCGAGCGAGAGGCCCCCGCCGCCATCGGGGAAGATGCCCTCACGCAGGTGCTGCTGCGCACGGGGCTCGTGACCCAGGAGCAGTGCGCGAAAGTCCTCGACGAGAAGCAGCGCAACGGGCGCGACATGCTGCAGGCACTCATCGATTCCAATGCGGTTCGCAAGGACGAGTTGGGTCCGGCCCTGTCGAAGGAGCTTGGCGTTCCCTACGTGGACCTGAAGCAGACCAAGCCGCAGCCGGACGCCGTCAGCCTGCTCCCCGATGACCTTGCCAGGCAGCACCGCATGATCCCGGTGTCCATGAGCGGCGGGACGGTGCAGCTCGCAATGGCGAATCCGCAGGATACGGCCGCGCGCGACCTGTTCCACATGACGGCGAATTTGCACGTGGAGCGCGCGCTCGCCTTCGAGAAAGATGTGCTCGAGGCCATAGACAGGCATTACAAGGCACCCGCCGCGGCCGCCGAGGAGAAGCCCGCAAGAGCGCTCGACAGGCTCAAGGCCAAGCTGCGTGGCGCAAGCTCCGTGGACCAGGGCATGGTCTCCATGGCGGAGAGCGCCGGCGTCATCAACCTTGTGGCCTCGGTGATCGAGGGGGCGGTGAACTCCCGCGCCACCGATATCCACCTGGAACCGCAGACGAATGCGTTGCGCGTGCGCTACAGGATCGACGGGATGCTCTACGACATCATGAACCTCTCGGAGAACATGAAAGAGGGGGTCATCTCCCGGGTCAAGGTGCTCGCCGGGATGGACATCACCGAGAGGCGTCAGCCCCAGGACGGTCACTTCACGGTTCAGGGCGTGGACGAGACCTACGACCTTCGGGTCGCAACCCTGCCTACGGTGCTGGGCGAGAAGATGGTCCTGCGCCTGCTCAACCCGGAGAACGTATTCCAGGGGCTGCGCCAACTGGGCTTCGAGCAGGGTCAGCTCGAGATCATGGAGGACGCAATAGCCCAGCCTTACGGGATGATCCTCGTCACCGGGCCGATCGGCTCCGGCAAGACCACCACCCTGTATGCGTGCCTGAGCCAGGTGGACATTCTCACGCAGAACGTGGTGACCATTGAGGACCCGGTCGAGTACCAGTTGCCGGGCATTAACCAGGTCCAGGTGGACCTGCGCACGGAGCTGACCTTTGCGAGCATGCTTCGTTCGGTCCTGCGTCAGGATGCGGACGTGATGATGGTCGGCGAGATCCGCGACAGCGATACCGCGCACGTTGCCGTGCGCGCCGCAATGACCGGTCATCTTGTCCTCAGCACCCTGCATACCAACGATGCCGTCGGCGCCATCATAACACTGCGGCATCTGGGGGTGCCGGCTTTCCTCATCCCCAACTCGGTCATCGTCGTCGTCGCGCAGAGGCTCGTGAGGGTGGTCTGTCCCGATTGCCGTCGGAAATTCAAGCCCCCGAAGTCTGTGTTGAGCGCGGCCGGCCTCTCGCCGCAGGCGGCACGCAGCATCACTTTCTACGAGGCGGTGGGCTGCGAGAAGTGCTTCCAGGCGGGCTACCGTGGCCGCACGGGCATCTACGAAATCTTCCGCATGTCAGAGGGCATAAAGGAGATGATCCTTCAGGGCGCAGGCCATGGCGAACTCTTGGAACAGGCTGCAGAAGAGGGCATGTTGACCCTCATGAAGGCCGGGATGGCGAAGGTCCGTGCGGGTGTGACTACGCTGGAGGAACTGTTGCGGGTCACCATTGCCTAAAGAGGGCTGAAAAGGCCACAAGCCGAAAGCTGATAGCTCAATGATGGGAGAGGAAGACCAGGATGGCTAATGAGAATCAGGACGAAGAGAAGAAGGAGAGCGCGGAGGCCTTCGACAGCGCGGTGAAGGAGTCCCTCACGCGAGGGCTGAGGGAGAAGCTGGGCGACGAAGGCGCCCGCGGGCGAGTTATGGACTCGGCCGGCAGCCGGCGCAAGTCAGTGTGGAGCGCGGGGCTGGGCGGCGTGCTGGGCAGGGTGAAGCGGCGCGAAGTGTTCGCCTTCTGCGAAGAACTCGCACTTCTGCTCGAATACGGGATGCCCCTCGTCAACGGCTTGAACACCCTTGCGAATCGCGTCGACAACCCCGCGTTCGCCCGCGTGATCATGGACATGGGCGTCACAGTCGAGCAGGGCGGCTCCTTCACCGAGGCGGCCAGCAAACAGGCGCGCCACTTCCCTGACCTTGTCATCAATATGTTTCGGGCCGGCGAGCGGAGCGGGACCTTGATGGATACGCTGCATCGCGTCGCCGACCAGGGCGAGCGCCTCGCCGCCGCGCGCCACAGGGCGGTGACCAGCCTCATCTACCCCGTCTTTATCATTCTGGTCGCCATGGGGGTGGTATCGTTCGCCTTCTCTTACGTCATGGAAGTCTTTGAGAAGCAGCTGCTTGAGCCTATGGGCCTCGAACCGTTCTGGATGATGAAGATCCTGCTCTCCCTCGGCAAGCTGTGGCAAAGCAGGGCTTTCTGGATCATAACCGTGGCCATCATCGCGGGTGTTGTCGTGTTCTACCTGTTCGCTAGGCGGTTTAGCGGCTTCCGCCTCTTGCGGGACCGGTTCTACGTTCGCTGCCCGTTCGTGCGGCGCTTTGTCAAGGAAGGCACAGTGGCGCGGTTCTCGCGCGTCTTTGGAACAATGCTTGAGGCCGGCGTGCCCCTGGACGAGACCCTGCAGGCCGTGCACGACACCTCGAGCAACGAGCTCGTGCGGCACACCTTGACCAGGGTCCAGGAAGCCGTGGCCGCTGGCGGCAGGATTACGCCCGTGCTGGAGCGTAGCGACATGTTTCCCGCCGTGGCCTACGACCTGATGGCCATCGGCGAGGAGGCCGGGGCGCTTGACCGCGTTTTCTCGCGGATGGCCGATATCTACGAGGAAAAGCTTGCCACGGACGTGGCCGCGCTCGCCAAGTTCGTCCAGCCGGTGATAGTCATCGTCCTGGGCCTTATCGTCGGCTTCATCGTCGTCGCCATGTTCGGC
>CAZXDF010000106.1:0-2932 GCA_964639345.1 uncultured candidatus Brocadiaceae bacterium
CTCAGCCAGCCGAAAAAAGCCCGGATGCGCAAGAAGCCACTTTAGCCACGGGCTGCTAGTGATCGAGAACAAGGCCGTCGGGGGTGACGCGCAGCCGGCTGATGCGGCTGTCGGCCTGCCCCGGCCGCATGCAGTGTCCCATGTGGGTCACCACCACGACGTCCGGTTCAGCCAGTACGGCCGTCTGGTTGGCCCACTGCGAATAGTCGACTATGACCGGCGGGTCCCACGTGCGCCCTCCGTCGCGGCTGAGGTGCGCGGCGAAATGCGGGAAACGCGTCGTCGCCACTACGGCACCGCCCGCCGTCGCCGTCAGCGACGAACAATAGCCGGGGAACGGCCCGATCGCGGCGGGTTCCCACGTGCGGCCGCCGTCGCTCGACTGCAACTTCCACATGTAAGGATCTTTCCCCGGGCGGCCGATAGCCATCAGCATGTTTTCTCGGACTTCGGCAAAGCTTGTTTCGCCGCCATTGCCCGCCAGGGCAGCCTCGACCGTGCCCGGCGGGATCGGCTCGCCGGCGTGCCTGGCACTCGAGTCGCAGCGCACGGGCGCCGACCAGGTCCGCCCGTCGTCTTCGCTACGCACGGCGAAACTCGTCCCGAACGTGAGGAACTCCCGCCCTACGCCAGGAGGCTTAACCCAAAAAGCATCCAGGGCCAGCATAAGACTCCCGTCGTGCATCCGCACTATCGCCGTTGGACCCGGCGCACTCCAGCCTTCCGGCAACTTGCCCCCGATCGCGAACTCGTTGGGACCCTTCCAGATCCGTCCTTCGTCCTGCGACTCGTACGTGTAAAAGGCCCATGGCCGTGGGATCCCATGCGGTGGCCCGTTGAGGAAAAGGCAGACCCACGTTCCGTCCTGGCGCACGTAGCTGGTGCCCAGGCCGATCCGGAGCGTGGTCGGTTCCGGCGCGGCCCAGGTCCGCCCCGCATCGTTTGAGCGCAGGTAGACGCTCCGCTTGGCCTCACCATAATTGGGGTTGCCCATGGTCAGGAACAGGAGGAGCTTGCCAGATCCCCCATTGAGGAGGTTCGCATAGCCCTGGCACGTCTCAGGGTCGAGCACCGGGCAGGGGCTGATCCAGTGCTGAGGCGGCGGCACCAGACCGGGCCAGTCGGAGGGCGTGCCCGGCTTGCCATCTACTTCGAGACTTGCGAAGTGCGGCGTTTCACGGCTCAGCGCGGCGATGCCGCCAAGACCCAATCGGCCCGATGCGTAGGTGTCGTCTTCCACGTCCGCGACGAGTATGTCCTCGATCCAGGCGCGCAGGCGCGGGCCCCGCGCCTCGACCCGGGCCTCGTACCAGCTCTCGTGCTTCGCGCACAGCCCAGGGACCATGGCGAAGTTCAAGTAGCGCTGCAGCGGAGTGCCGTCGCCTATCACGATCCCGGCCCAGAAATGCCGCGCGCGGTTCTGCTGCCCGCACCATGGAACGTCCAGAGCGTAGAACCGGCGGCTATCCTGGACGCGAAACAGCAAACGCGCCGCGCCGAATGTCCAGCGGAACTCGAAGCGGAAACGGGCGGTGAAGTCGCCGTAGGCTTCATTGCTCCGCACCGCCAAGTACTCGACGTCATGGCCATCCGGCGGGATCAGCTCCCCGTCCGGACCATCCGCCCAGTTGCCGTGCATGAAAGACCACCCCGCACCGTCGCCTATCCTCAGGCTTGTCATGATTGCTGTGTCTCCTGGTATGGATTCATCTTCTCCATTCAATCGGTGCCCAGCGGCACCGGGCCGTCGGGCGTGATGCGGATGCGCTGGGTGCGAACCAGCGCCGGGCGAATCTCATCGAACGCGTTCGGATAGGACACGAGCACGACGTCGGGTTCGACCTCGACCATGGAGCCGTTGTAGCTAGTCGAGAAGTCGATCATCGTCCCCTCATCCCAGTTCAGCCCGCCATCCAAGCTGATGTTCAGGCCGAGGCCCGGGCCGCGCTTGACGATGACCAGATAACCGGAACTGGTGACCAACATCGACGGTCCGCCGGCCCCCGAGAATGGCGCGTAACACGCCGCGCTCCAGCTCTTGCCTCCATCGTCCGAGTGCGTCTGCCACATGAAAGGAGAGCGGAGTGGCCGCGAGAGCGCGACGATCCGCCCGTTCGGCAGTTCGGCCATGGGCGTTTCCGTGAAGTCGCCGACCGGGCTCTCCGGTACATCGCCGACATAGTCCGCCGCATGGTCCATCGGCACGGGCTCGGACCACGTCAGGCCCTGATCGGTCGACCTCGTGCAATACGGCTGCAGCAACCCGGTGCCCCATGTGCCCATGCCCATGTTAGGTGCAGGGTGGCGGAGTCTTGGATGAGCGTGCATGAGCATCATAACCAGCGTGCTGTCCCCGAGCTTCGTGAAGCCGAGGAAGAACTCGTTCTGCGTTCCCTCCTGGAAGATGTCCCGGTCCCAGTCGCCAAGGAGCCTGCCCGACCCTGCCGGCGTCCAGGTGAGGCACCTGTCATGCGAGTCATGGACCGAGACCGTCCGCTGCTCCGGGTCGATCAGCACCCCCCGTACAACACCTTCCTGAGGAACAAACAAGTGACCGTGGCGGGGGAACTCATCCACCTGAAACGGTCCTGCATACTCTGACCAACTTCGCCCTGCATCCAGTGAATGGTAGAGGTACACCGACGAGTTCTCAGCCGCCGCCCGATCGACACTATAGCCGTCCCGGAGGATGGTAATCGGGAGCAGGACTTCCTCGTCGGACACCTTCAGCAGCGGCCAGGCCCAGTGATGGTCGCCGTGTTCCACTCCGGGCTCCGGCTCTGACCATGGCCGGCCCCGCCGGTCCTCCTGCACCCACGGACCGCCCTCGACGCGTTGTCCGTCGATCTTCAGATTCCTGATGCGGTAGCGCGAGAATCCCGCGATCCCGACCCGCCCTGCCCCGTAGGTGTCATCGACCGCGCACGGTCCC
>CAZXDF010000107.1:0-24821 GCA_964639345.1 uncultured candidatus Brocadiaceae bacterium
CGCACCTCGGGACGGGCGAAGTTGAACGCCGACCAGAGGAAGTGCTCGGTGAGTTCCTTCGGGAGCCGGCGGGTGCGTTCGTTGCCAATCAGGTACTCCGGATGCCGGGCCTTGATCGGATCGGTCGCATCTTCCAGGCGCTCCCGGAAGCAATCGTGAATGTCGTTCATCCGCAGCGACGCCCACACTTCCATGCCTCTCGAGTGGCACGCCTCCACGATCAGGTCGCTGGCGTGTGAGTGCGACCCAAGGCAGGGACGTATCCTGTCCTTATCGCCCCACGGCGGGTCGCAGCCATTGCCCACGCACCAGACGTAGGTGTCGACATGGGTGTCGAAGGTAGGGGTCGTGCGCGCGTCAATGAAGGACTGCTCATCGGTGATCTCGTAACCGTAGCTTTCGTAGCCCAGGTACTGCTGGTCGGAGTCGTCGTTGTAGATCACGCGCCGCTTCCTGCGCTTGTCGAACGCGGCCATTCCATTCCTCCCTGGTTGTGCAGCGGTCGTCCGCTCAGAAGAAAGCATCCGGGCCCGCAGTGGACCTTGAGCGATCCCTGACCGACCATGCGCCGGTGAGTTTAGCCCCTGGGGACTGAATCGTCAATATCGCTCGCCCGTACTCGAAGTCTGCCCCGCCTGTATGCGCCGCACGGGGCCCGCAAGCACCTTCTCATAGACGGCGACCACGCCGTCTACGTGGCGGCCCAGGCTGAAGCAGCCGGCCATCCGCTCCCGCGCGGCACGGCCCCAGACGCGGCGCGCTTCGGCGCTCAGGGACGCCATCTCCAGCAGGGCCTCGGCAAGCTCCTCGGGCGTGTCGGGCGTCACGATGCCCGTCTCGCCGTCGCACACGATGTCGGGCAGCACCCCGCGGCGGGCCACGACAAGCGGTCTCTCCATTGCGGCCATCTGCATGGCCGCGCGACACGAGCCGTCGCTGCCCGGCACGAGCATCAGCCCGGCGTCGCACGCCGCCAGCACCTCGCGGTAATCCTCACGCCGGTAGCCCAGGGGCAAGACCGTCCGCTCGAGCCCCATCTTCACCACCGGACGATCCAGCAGCATCGCCTTCCGGGTGCCGCGTCCCAGCACAACGATCTTCACCCGCGCGTCGGCCTTCTGCACGATCTTCGCCGCGGCCAGGAGGGCCGGAAAGCGCCGGTGGCCCTGCACGCGCGCCACAACCGCAAAGACCACGTCCTCCTCACCCAGGCCCAGGCTCGCCCTCATGTCCGGCGGGGCCGTGCGCGGCAGATACTCCTCGAGATCGATGGCGCCCCGCACCGTGGTCACCGCGCCCGGTGGTTGGCCCAGTCGGATCAGCGCCCGCGCCCGAAGCCGATCGCTAAGCACGATCAGGTGGTCGGTTCCCCGCGGCCCGAACTGAAGCCGCTCGTGAGGAGTCCCCTTGTAGAGCCGTCCCCCGTGGTCACTGCGCACGAGCCGGAAACGGCGTGGCCCCCGCCGCAGCGCCGTGCCGGCCAACGTATGGTCCCACGAGCCGTGGACGTGCACTAGGTCGAAATCCCCCTCCTCGATCAGCCGGCTCAGACCCAGGACTTCTTCCATGCCCCGGCGAACGCCGGCGCGGCTGTCAAAGAGAAACCTGTCCTCGACCGGCACCCCCATTCGCCGCGCCTCACCGGCCAGGGAGCGCTCGGAGCCGCTGCGGAGCCCCCTGCACGCCAGCGCTATGCGCCAGCCCCGGCGGCGGAGTTCCCGGCACAGCACCGCCACCGGCTCGCTGGGCCCGGTCCATTTGTGGTCGGCGTAGCAATGAAGGACGGCTGCGCTCATGCTGCGGGTGGCGGGTCGATCGGGACATGCGGACGCGCGCCTCGGCGCTCCCGGGCGCGCAGCGGTCCGCAGGGATCAGGGCGCGGCACATCCGCCCCCTTCGTGCTCGGACTGCGCGCGGGCCAGGATCTCCAACACTTCCTCGTCGCTCGTCTGCGCGAAGTCCTCGTACCACTGCCCGACGGCCATGAAGCCGGACGGCGCGTGAAGGCAGACCAGCTCGTCAACCTCATCGCGCAGCCTGGCGGCCGTGTCGGGCGCGCTCACCGGCACCGCCAGCACCAGCCGGGCGGGGCCCCACTGCCGCACGGCCCGAACTGCCGCCCTCGCCGTGACGCCGGTGGCCAGGCCGTCGTCGACCACGATGGCCGTCCGACCGCTCACGTCGGGCAGCGGCCGCTCGCCGCGATAGCTGGCCTGGCGGCGTTCCATCTCCTTGCATTCCTTCTCAGCGATCCGTTCGATCTGCGCCGCATCGAGCCCGAGCATGCGCACCGAGCCCTCGTCCAGCACCCGCACGCCGCCCGGCCCCACCGCGCCGAACCCGAACTCCGGGTTGTGCGGCGCGCCCAGCTTGCGGGTCACGACCACGTCCAGCGGGGCATCCAGCGCTCGCGCCACCTCATAGCCCACCACCACTCCCCCGCGCGGCAGGGCCAGGACGATGGGCTGTTGCCCGCGGCAGGCGGCCAACCTTTCGGCCAGCCGCTGGCCGGCATCGCATCGGTCCCGAAAGACCATATCTTTCCGCTCCGCCCACGAGGCGACCGTTGCGTTCACCCTTGTCCTCGAAACGATCTCTCGGTCACTATAATTGAGCGCGCCTCGGAACGTCAAGGACACGCGCCACCCATCGCCCGATACCGGGCAGAAGGGGGCGGGACGTGCCTTGCGGCCGTGTTTGTTGAGAGAGCGCTGGTTGCGGCTATAATGGTCGTACAGCTTCGCGGCTTCGCAGCGCGGTATGCATCGGATTTCCGTCCCGGCCGTATCGAGGTGAACGAATGATAGATCTCAGAAGCGATACCGTCACGGTTCCCACCCCGGGCATGTTGAAGGCCATGATGGAGGCCGAGGTGGGGGACGACGTCTTCGGCGAAGACCCGACCGCCAACCGGCTACAGGGGATGGCGGCGGGGCTCCTGGGCAAGGAGGCGGCCCTCTTCGTGGCCTCCGGCACCATGGCCAACCAGGTCTGCCTGAAGGCGTGGACGCGCCCGGGCGATGAGGTGATCACCGACAGCGGATCGCACATCTGCAACTACGAGGCCGGTGCGCCGGCAGCCATTTCGGGGGTTACGCTCAGGCTGCTGGATGCCGACCGCGGCATACTCTCCCCTGAGCAGATCGAGCCTGCTATACGGCCCGACAACGATCATTTCCCCGCCTCTCGCCTGGTTGCCATCGAGAACACCCACAACCGCGGCGGCGGCTCGGTCTATCCCGTGGAGACCGTGCGCGGAATCGGCGAGGTTTGCCGCCGCCACAATCTTGTCCTGCACCTGGACGGCGCCCGGCTCCTGAACGCCTGCGCTGCGGAAGGCGTGGACCCCGCCGATTACACCCGGCACGTGGATTCGGTGACGCTGTGCTTCTCCAAGGGACTCGGGTGCCCCGTGGGATCGGTTGTGGCGGGGAGCCGCGAATTCGTCCGGTCCGCCAGGCGCGTTCGCAAGATGTTCGGCGGCGGCATGAGGCAGATCGGCTACATAGCGGCTGCGGCCATCTACGCGCTGGAGAACAATGTCGATCGACTTCGCGAGGATCACGACAACGCCCGCGCCCTGGCGGATGGCATCGCGCAGATCGAGTCGCTGCACCTGAAGTTCGAGCCCGTCACCAACATGGTCTACTTCGACGTGCTGCCGCCGCTCACGCCCGATGGCCTCTTGTCCCGGTTGGACGAGGCAGGCGTTCGCATGCTCTGCCTGTGGGGCACAACATTCCGCGCGGTCTGCCACATCCACATAACGCGGCCGGACATCGACGCGACCCTGCGGGCATTGCGCGAGACATGCGCCAAGCGCTGAATCACAGAGGACGCGATCAAATGAAACCGAAAGACTTCCCGGCCCTGACCGGAATCCGGCAGCGATTCAAGTCCGACCGGCTGACCGATCTGCCCGGCGAGCTTCGCAAGCAGCTTGACGCGAGCGGCGTGTCCGTCGGGCAGGGCGACCGCGTCGCCATCGCCGTCGGCAGCCGGGGCATCGCCGACATCGTAGAGATCGTAAGGGGCGTGGCCGAGTGGGTCCGGGGCCGGGGGGCGGAGCCGTTCATCGTCCCAGCGATGGGCAGCCACGGGGGGGCCACGGCCGAGGGTCAGGAACGCATCCTCAAAGATTACGGCGTTACCGAGGCGAACACCGGTGCGCCCGTCCTGTCGGACATGGCCGTGGTCGAGCTTCCACAGGGAACGCTGCCGGTGAAGGTGTATTTCGACAGGAACGCCTTCCAGGCGGACGCCACGATCGCCGTCAACCGCATCAAGGTCCACACCGACTACCACGGCCCCTACGAGAGCGGGCTGATGAAGATGCTCGTCATCGGCCTCGGAAAGCAGGCGCAGGCCACCGCGATCCACACGCACGGCGTGCGCGGGCTACGCGAGGTCATTCCGCAGGTCGCCCGGCAGATACTCGCGCACGCAAACGTCATCATGGGCGTGGCAATCGTAGAGAACGCCTATGACCAGACCATGCTGGTCCGCGCGATCCCTGCCCAGGAGATCCCGGACCGGGAGCCGGAGTTGCTGGCGATTGCGCGGGTGAACATGCCCTCGCTGCCGGTGGATGAACTGGACATCCTGATCATCGACGAGATGGGTAAGGACATCTCCGGCGCAGGCATCGACACCAACATAATCGGCCGGATGATGATTGCCGGCGAGCCGGAGCCGGACTCCCCCAGAATCGCGAGCATCGTCGTGCGCGACATCACCGACGTGTCACATGGAAACGCCGTCGGGGTCGGGCTGGCGGACATCATCACCCGGCGGCTGTTCGAGAAGATCGATCTCAAGATCACCTACGCCAACCTCATCACCTCCACGTTCCTGGAGCGCGGGAAGATCCCCATCATCGCCGAGGACGACCGCGAGGCGATTGGCTTTGCATGGCGCGCCGCCGGCTCGAAGGCGGGCGAGGAGGTGAAGGTCGCCCGCATCCGCAACACGCTCCAACTGGCGGAGATGTACGTCTCGCCCGCCGTGCTCAACGAGATCCGGGACGATGACGCCATTGAGGTGACGGGGCCGACTGTGGAGCCGTTCGACTCGGGCGGCGAGCTCTTCCCGTTCGGCAACCGATGACCATGGGCTGCAACGTAAGGCTGCTGGCGCTGGCTGACGACCTGACCGGCGCGCTGGAGGTCGGCGGCATCTTCGGCGGCCGGGGCGCCGTGTCGCTGGTGACCACCGAGTTAACGCTGAGCCCGCCGGGTCTTACCGCCGCGACCTCCGTCCTGACGATCGACACCGACTCTCGCCACCTGCCCCCTGAGCAGGCCGCCGACAGGATTGGAGAACTGGCCCGCCGCGCGGCGGCCGGGGATATCTCGCTCATCTACAAGAAGACCGATTCCACCTTGCGCGGCAACATCGGGGCGGAACTTCGGGCCTTGATGGACGCGTTCCCGGATCAGCCGTTGGTCTACGCGCCGGCCTATCCGAAGATGGGACGCACGTGCAAGGGCGGCCGCCTGTACGTGGACGGAACGCCGGTCCACGAGACATCCTTTGCGGCCGATCCGCTCGATCCCATCACCGACCCGTGCGTTCGCGCCAGGTTGGCGCCATGGTTTCCGGACTCGGCAGTGTTTGAGGTCCGGACGGATGAACTGGCCGAGAAGATCGGGCGGTGCGATCGCGCTGCGGTGTTCGTCTGCGATGGCGAGACGGATGAGGACCTTTCGCGCACGGCGCAGGCGCTGGTAGCAGGCGGGCGGCTGAGACTTGCGGCCGGGCCGGCGGGACTCGCCGGCGCGATCACGCAGGAACTGGACCTGCCCGCGCGGGGGCGCGTCGACTTGCCGAGACCGGCACGGTCGCTTACCATCTGCGGCAGTCTGAACCCTGTCTCGCGCCGACAGGTCGAGCACGCGCAGGCGGCGGGCGTGCCAGTGGTCACGGCTTCCCGGGAGGAACTCATGGCTTCCCAACCGCTCGATGGAACGCCGGAGGGCGGCCTCGTTGCCCGCGCGCTCCGAGAGATCAGAACGCACGGCCATGCCATCCTACACACCGCGCCGTGCCCAGACCGCGTGCGGCGGCCCGGCGTTCAGGAGCATGCGGCGCACTTGCAAGTCGCCCGCCGCATCGGTGAAGCCGTCAGGGCCCTGGTGGCGCCGGCGAACCTTGACGCGCTGGTCATCTGCGGCGGCGATACCGCGCGGGCGGTGCTCGATGCCCTGGGGCATCCCACGATCGAAGGGCTCGGCGAGGTCGCTTCGGGAGTGCCGCACTCTCGGTTTCGCGCCGAAGGTCGTGAGTTGCGGCTCGTGACGAAGGCAGGCGGCTTCGGTCCGGTCGACGTCCTCTGCACGATACAAGAATTCCTCACAGCGGACCAGTAAGGACAGGGACATGCTACTTGGCGTCACAATGGGCGATGCGGCGGGCGTGGGTCCGGAGATCGTGCTCAAAGCCTACGCCGGCGGAGAGGCGCCTTACGATATCGTTGTGTTCGGCGACCTGGCCATCCTGGAGTTCGCGGCGGGGACCCTCGGCATCGACGTGCCGTTCCGGCGGATCGAGAATGTCACCGAGTACCGCCCGGGCGCTCTGAACGTCCGCGACCTTGGCATCCTCGCGAGCGATGCCTTGACCGTAGGCGAGATAAGCAAAGAGACCGGCCGCGCCGCGTGGGAATACGTCGTGGCCGCGACGCAGAGCGCTCTCGCCGGTTCAGTGGATGCCGTCGTCACGCTCCCGATGAACAAGGAGGCCACGCGGCTCTCCGACCCCACCTTCACGGGCCACACTGAACTGATCGCCGGCCTCTGCGGCGCACCGGAAGTCGTAATGATGCTCGCCTCAGAGAGCCTGACCGTCTCGCACGTTTCCACGCATGTACCAATGGAGGAAGCGACACGGCTGGTCACGCGCCGGCGCGTCAGGACCGTGATCGAGCTGACCGACGGGGCCTTGAAGCACCTTATGGATCACCCCCGCATCGGCGTGGCGGGTCTGAATCCCCATGCGGGCGAGCACGGCATGTTCGGTCGGCAGGAGGAGGACGAAATCGCCCCGGCCGTGGCGGATGCCAGGGAGCAGGGAATCGACGTCGAGGGCCCGCTCCCACCCGACACCATCTTCTACCAGGCCGTGCGAAAGAAACGGTTCGACGCCGTGGTCTGTATGTACCACGACCAGGGGCACATCCCGGTGAAGCTGCTCGATTTCGAGGGCGCGGTCAACGTCACGCTCGGCCTGCCGATAGTCCGCACTTCGGTCGACCACGGCACGGCGTTCGACATCGCCTACAAGGGCGTGGCGTCGACAGAAAGCTTTGTCAACGCCCTCGCCTTTGCGGCCCGGCTGCTCGGAACCTGAGCGCGTCACTGGGCCTGCTGAAGCTGCACGCCCTTGCTGCGCTGCCGGCGCATCTGGTCGAACTGGATAACATTACCAATCTGCACCTCGTCGTTCTGCAAGCGCAGGTTGGTCTGGTAGTCGAGCGCGCCGCCTTTACGCGCCCCTCGCCGCGGCTGCCTCCGTTGATCCTGTGGGGCGCCGAGCCACGTCTCGCCGCGGTAGAACGCGTAGCGGGCATCGCCGGCGCGCGCGATCACTGTCGCCTTGCCGCGCACGTTGTCGGCGACATATATCCCGCGTAGGTCGGTCTCGCCGCTGCGGAACTCCCTGTCGGCGCTCCCGATGGCCTTCACGTGAACCTCCGGCACGTACTTCTTCTCGACGGCGTCGATCACGTGCGCCCGGACGCGGCCGCTCGTGGCGTCTTCCTGCACTTCGATTTTCAGCGGCGTGATAAGCACCATGCCGCTGGCGAACAGGTCGTCGCCGCGACAGATCACCAGGTAAGCGCCCTCCTCCTCCAGGGCCAGCCCGGTCGTCTCCTCCTTGTCGATGTAATCCTTGCCGTCGCCGAACTGGATCGTGCGCTCGACGAGCGGCTCGATGCCGGCAAGATTCACCTTCGTGATGTTCGACAGGTTCTTCTCGCGCAGGTAGAGCTTCATCAGGTCCACGCTGTAGACCTGGAAGAACGCCTCCTTGACGTTGCGGTACTTGAGGGTCAACTCCACGGGCTTGCCCGGTCGGAAGACGCTGACCTCTTCGAGCGCGATGTGTTTGCGTTCGAAATAGTCAATCGCCTGTTTCGCGTCGGCGTACTGGCCCGCGACCTTCCGGTACCACACGATCGCTTCGGCCGGGTTGCCCTCGGCGTGATAGATCTGGCCGACGATGTAGCGGGCGAAATCCCGGTCCTTGCTCTTGCCCTCGGCCACGACCTTCGCCGCCGTGAGCGCGGCCCGGTGCTGATGCTGCCAGAACTGGCCGAGCGCGATCATGTACTGGAACCCGCTGGCGAACTCGCTGTCGGCGAAGTGCCGCTTGTAGCCCGCGCACAGCTTCACCACCGCGTCGAACTGCTTCAGGTCCAGGAAGGCGTTGGCCATGCTGAACGCCGCGTCGTCGGCCAGCGGGCTGTCCGGGTAAAGCGTCAGGAACTCAGACAGCAGCCGGATCGTTTCCTTGAGCATCTCGATCCTGCTCGGCATGCGCACCGCCTCGTCGGGATCGTCCCCTCGCGCCAGTGCGACCTGCCGGGCCTCCTTGGCCGGCTCACGCGCCCTAGGCGCGTTCTGGTAGAGCGCCTGGCTGAGCGCGAAGTATGCCGCCGTCACCTGCGCCGTGTCCGGATACTCGCGCCACAGGTCTTCCCGATAGTCGATCGAGCCCAGGAACTGGCCCTCGTCCTCCAGGACGGCGCTGACGTTGGAGTCGTTGATGAAGCTGGCGTCGATCGTTGCACGGAAGATCAGGTACGCCCGCTCGAACTCCCCGAGGTCCCGGTAGGCCCTGCCGGCCACCAGGGTCTTATCGAACGGTAGCTCGAGTTGCGGATACCGCTCGCGCAGCACCTCGAAGACATCCACGATCTGCTGCGCGTCGTAGAACCCTTCCGAGGTGTATATCCACAGCAGCATCCGCGCAACTTCGCGCTCCTGGTAGGTGCGGTTGTGCTTGAACAGGTGCGAGAGGTATCCCAGCGCCTCTTCGTACAGCCCGTCCTCGAAGTGCAGCCGCCCGAGCGCGTGTCGCTCGCCGTTGTTCATCTTGTAGGGATCGTCGGACACCTCACCAGGCGTCAGCACGGCCAGGTCCGCCTTGGCCCCGACGCGCATACGCCCGGGGTGCAGCGCGTCGCGCATCACCGTCGGCAGCACGCGGCAGGCGCCCGTCGAGTAGCCGACCAGCTCGTAATTGAAGTCCGAGACGCGGCGGTTCGGCGGGTAGTACATCACGAGCTTGCCCGCGTGGACCTCGTGATGGATGGCGCTGCTCTTGAGCGATCCCTCCACGTACATCATCCCGGCCGGCAGATGCTCCTCGATGGTCATGTAGGCGTTTCGGCTACTTTGCTGGTAGTTGTTGATGCCCACGCGGACTGCGACACGCTGGCCAATCTCGACGTTCTTGACGGGGCTGCTGCTGCTGGCACCGATCGGTCGGCCGCGATACTCGAGGGTCGCGTGCCGGTAGTACCGGGTCTGCACGTACGGGTAGTCCCACGAGCGCGGGTCCTTCAGATCGCTTGAGAAGCCGCGGAGCGTCACGCTGTAGGCGTACTCGCCGCGCCCGTCCATGCGGAACGCGACCTTGTTCTCGCCCTTCGCTATCAGGTCCGCGGGCACGGGCAGGTCGACGCTGACCGGAGCGCCCTTGCTCTCGATCGTCTGGAGCTCCTTCCCGTTGACCCGCACGCTGAGGCGGTAGTCGGCCTCGGCGAACTTGCCCGCGGCGAAGTAGGCGGCCACGGCCGAGACCGCCGGGCCCTGCGCCTTTGCCGGGACGAAACCGTAGGTTCCCCGCCGGCTCATGAGGTAATCGACCGCCTGCTTGATCCTCGGCGAGGCCGGGCGCGCACGCATCAGCGCCAGCGCCGCCACGGCGGTCGTCTCCAGGTCGTCGCTCAGCCACGCGTGCTTGCTCGACCCCTCCCAGCGCATGAGCTTCTTTCCGCCGCGACCGGCGGTCTTGCCCCTGGTCTCGAGCACGTCGAGCAGTTCGCCCGCGAACTCGTTGCGCTTCAGGTTCACGAAGGTCAGCGCCGTGTAGGCGAGGGCCGGCGCGCTGAGGGAGTTGCGCACGCGGTGCAGCCTGTTGGCATGCGCGAACTCGGCGGCGTCGCCGGCCGACAGCGCGTGCAGGATGACAGCCTTGGCATCGTTATCATTGGCGCTCACGCGCGTGAACTTGTCCTTGAGGTATTTGCGGGCCTTGCCAAGCGTGTCGGCGTGGACGACGATGCCGTGCTCCCTGGCCTCGCAAAGCGCCCAGAAGCTCATAGCCGTCACTGCCCAGTCGCTATCGCTCTTCACGCGGTTCCAGGTCCAGCCGCCGTCGTCCCGCTGGGACGTAACCAGCGCGCTGACCAGCGACCGGGCGCGATCGCTCAGCCGCCGGACGTCGGGTGCCTGAGCGTTGACCTTCCTCGCATACTCCAGCGCCGAGACCGCCGCCAGCAGATCGCTCCCCGCGAAGGAGCCCCGGCCGGGCGGCGGAATCAGAATGCAGCGGGCGCCCGCAGGCGTCGGGCGAATCCTGTCCCCCAGCACCATCTGGATCACCGAACGTTTCAGGTCCGGCCCGACCGAGACGGTCATCCAGGTCGAGGAGTACTTCCGGTCCTTGGGGAGTGCCACGAAGGTCGTCGCGTCGCCGTCGGCCGCGCCCCCGGCGTGGTCGGCGAACTCCAGCCCCCAGGGCCGCACCGGCACCGTTGCCACCAGCGCGTCCGTATGCTTCCCGGCCCTGACCGCCACCTGGATTCTCAGCGCGGCAGCAAGGGGGATTTCCACGCCCTCGAACAGCGCCTCGGCCCCGCCCTGCTTCGTCACGTCGACCTTCAAGGTGCGCTCGATGAGCGTGGCGGCGAGGTCGCTCCCGCCCAGCACGGTGAGCGTCAGGTCGACGGGGCCGGCGTAGTCGGTCATGTTATGCACGCGGGCCAGCACGCGGACGGTGTCGCCCTCCTGGAGCTGCTGCGGGACCTTCATCTCGACGAAGAAGTCCTTGCGCGTGATGACGTTCCCGGTGGCCTCGCCGACGAGCGTCTCGACGGTGCAGCCGCGCGACGTGAGCCGCCACTCGGTGGTGTTCTCCGGCATGGGGAGCTCGACGATGGCCTTCCCGCGCTCGTCGGTGACGATCGAGCCGATCCAGCGCCCCGCCTCCGGCAGCTCCTCACGCGGCTGCTCGGGCGCGGCCAGCTCACGACCGAAGTCACCATGTGTGCTCTCGAAGCTGAGGTCGTCGACGCCGAGGCTATCGTCCCTGAAAAGCCGGACGGCGCCCTCCTTTCCTCCTCGGCGACGAGCGGACCTGGCCCCGGCGGGCCGGCTCTCGGGCGCGTCCCCGTCCTCGTCGTAGTGTGGCCCACCTTCTGTGGCACTAACAGGTGCGAGCTCAAGGACATCCCCCGCAGCAAACAAAGCCCGGCGCGTGCGGGCCAGTTTCTCCAGCTCCCGATCTTCGGCCTCCTTGAGAGCGAGGCGCTCTCGTTCCTCCAGGTAGGCCTTGACGACGGCGCGCGTGGTGGCGGCGTAGGCGAATGAGCACGTGCTGGCCGCGCGGAACTCGGCGTGGCGGCGGGCGTCCTTCTGGAAGAAGTCCAGGATCGGGGGCGTCCCGTCCGCGTAGATCGCAAACAGCGCCTCGTCGATCAGCGCGAGGCTCAGCTCGGCCCGCACGGGCTTGCCGAGCTGGTCGGTCACCGTCAGCTCCACCCGCCCCGCCACGCCCGGCAGATACACGTCCTCGAGCGGCTTGACCGCCACGTTCAACTGCCGCTCCACCTTGAACGGCTTCTCGGCGGTCCGCAGCGCCCGCCCGTCCATCACGGCGAGTGCCACGCGGAAGTTCGGGAAGTGCTCGTGGCCGACAGCCAGGTCGATACCGTTGTAACCCTTGTGCAGCGAGATAACCTCGTGCGAGATGATCTCCTCGCCCTCGTGGGTGAGCAGGGCGAGCTTCGCGTCGAGGCGCGAGTGGAGCCGCACGCGTGCCTTGCGCCCCACCTGAAGCGTGTCGGTCTCGGCGAAGAAGCGCAGCTTCGTCGCGTCCTCATCGTCTGAGATGTTCACGTGGCCCTCGGCCGTGATGACCTGCTTGAATCGGTCCTCCCCGGTAGCGCGCAGGATGTATCGCCCGCCCTTCTCCAGCTTCAGGTTCACCGTCGCCGCGCCGGTCTTCTCATCCGTGACGACCTTCCGTTCGTCGATGGTTACCTCGGCAGAGGGCTTGCTGGGCGCCTTGATCCAGGGCACGCCGCCAAGCACCGGGTCGGCCTTGGGCCTGTGGCGGCGCAGCACGAAGAGCGTGACCGCGCGGCCGACGGGCTTCCCGTCGGGCGTGGTCGTCTTGACCTCGACGTCGAACGGCTCGCCGGACAGAACGAGGTCGCGGGCGGGCCTGACGCCGATCCCGAACCCCTCCAGCGCCAGCAGCGCCACGTGCGAGGCCCCGACGTTCTCGCCCTCGATCGAGGCGCGGAAACCCATCGCCGCGCCCGGCCTGAGGCCCGTGGTATCGTACTTCACGACGAGCTTGCCGTCCTCGTCGGTGCTCTGGACGAAATGGCGCCCGTCGGGCAGGTCGTAGCGGATCGGCTTGCCCGCCACCGGCTGGCCCCAGTAGTACTGGGCCTTGATGGTCAGCTCGACCTCTTCGCCGCGGAAATAGACCCGGCGATCGGTCTCCAGCGCGAGCCGCATCTTCTCCAGCTTGAACCTCTGCACCCGGAACGTGCCGGAGTAGGCGAGCTTCGGCTTTTCCTTGTGGCGCGCGGTGATCGTGTAGCCTCCGAGGGGCGCCCGGTCATCGAGCGTCATCTCGGCGTGGAAGGTCCCGAACTCCGAGAGTTCCTGCGGCTCCTCCCACAGCATGCGCCCGCTCGAATCGGTGATGCTCACCAGGTAGGTCTCGTCCCGCGGCGCCGCGTACGAGCCGTCCACCACGTCGCGGATGATCCCGCGCAGCTTCACGGTCTGCCCCGGCTGGTAGACGGGGCGGTCGGTGTAGAGGTAGCCCCTGGCGGACAGGCCCTGGCTGAATCCCAGGCCCGAGAGGTTCAGCGCGTTCGACGCCACATGGCCGCCGGAGAGCGCGAACACACCCACGCGGCCCATGTCCTTCAGCTCATCGAAGCGGCCGCGGAACACCCCATCGTCGCCGGTCTTGCCCGTCGCGAACACCTTCTTCCCGTCGCTGAAGAGCAACTCGACGCCGCTGGCCGGCCGGGCGGCGAGCATGTCCTGCACGAAGACCAGCACCTCGCGCCGCGAGGACTTGACGATCAGGTCCAGGTCGCTGCTGATGACCAGCGTCGTCGCCTCCAGGTCATCATCGCTCACGTTGATGACGCACACGCCGGCCTCGCCCTTGGCGAATGGGATCTCGACCTCCTGCTCGAGCGGCCCGTACTTGGCGTACCCCTCGATCTTCACCTCCCACGTCTTGTCCGGCTGGATCAGGTCGATGTCCAGCCTCTCGACGCTGCCGATTCCATGGGTCTTGCGGAAGTAGGCCCCGAGGTCGAGGAAGTACTGCTTGAAGGTGAGCTTCTCGATGTTGCGCACGTTCAGCCTAACACTCGCCGCTTCGCTCGTGCGGAACTTGCGCTCGGTGCGCAGTTCCAGGTGCTTGCGGGTCATGATCGCCACGCGCGCCCGGGCCTTGGGGGCATAGGAACCCCAGGTCAGCCGGCGGTAGGATTCGAGCGCCTTCTCCAGATCGCCGAGCTTCTCCTCGTGGATCACGCCGATCCGGTAGAGCGCGAGCGAGGATTCCTCGGTCTTCGGATACTTGCTGACCTGCCGGTTCCACCGCTCGATCGCCCGCTCGTACGCCGCGTTGATCCCGGTCTTGGCGGCCTTGTCCTTCTCAAGCTCCTGCGCGTGGGCGTAGTCGATCTGGCCCAGGGTGAACAGAATCCGCGCGGCGCGGCCGTCGAGGGGATGGCCGGCGAGGAACGCATTGAAGAGCCTTCGCGAAGCGTCATATTCCTTGTCGGCGACGGCATCGACGGCGACCTGGAACTCGGCGTCGATGATGCCGCGCTGGCACTTCGACCAGTGCGGGCCGTCTGGGAACTTCGTGATGTAGCTCTGCCACGCCTTGGAGGCCAGGTCGTATTGCTTCTGCCCGAATCGTATCCGCCCGATCTTGTAGAGCGCCAGCTTGCGCCACTCGTCCTCAAGCTCGGTAGGCGACTTGCCGAAGAGCTTGAGTTTCGCCGTCGCCGCCTCGCCCACGGGCAGGTCGTAGTCCCGGCTGGCGATGAACGCCTCATAGGCTGCGACCGCCTGGTCGGCGCGAGCCGCGCCTTCGTAGGCCTCGGCGATCCAGAAGGCCGCTGCCACCGCGACTGGGCTCTCAGCCCCGTGATCCTTCAGGAACCCCCGGGCCTCGCCGACGGCGCGGTCGAGCTCCTGCGGGGCGGGCTTGGGCATGCGGTAGGTGCGTACCAGCCGCCACCGCGCCCAGGCGATGATGTGCGCGGTTTGCTGGTCCGGCTTCCTTCCCTCGAGGCGTCCGGCGATCAGGGTCAGCAGGTCCTCGAGGTTGACGCGAGCCGAGCTGTGGTCGCCGACCTGGATTTGCGCCCAGCCCAGCCGGGCGCGCGCCTGGAGGACGTGTTGACCTGCCGGCGGCGGGTTCTCGCGCTTGCGTCCGGCCATGCGCGTCATGGAGCCGACCTCACCGGTCCAGTCCGGGGCGAACTCGGCCAGGTAGGTCCGATAGTCCTTGATGGCCTGGGGAAACTTCCTCGCCGTGTGTATGGTGCGGGCGCGCTTGAACATGACGCCGTCGCGCAGGTCGCGGCCGATCTCCAGTTCCAGGGCATTGCGATAGAGGTTGTAGGCCTTGGCGTAGTTGGGGGGCGGGGCGCCGACATCGTCGGGGTCGGGCTTCGTGGCCAGAGCATCGGCGAACTTGATGAACACGCCCGCGATGTCCTGCTTGCGGGCTTCGGAGAGCAGGCGGCGGGCCTCGGCTTCGTATATCTCCTCCGCGGCCTTGAACTTACGCGTCTTAACAAGGGCCTGGGCCTTGAGGAAGCGCGCCTTGCGCAGCCACGGGGAATCCTCGTGCTTCTCGATCACCTCGCCGGCGACGCCGGCAGCGCGGTCGGGTTGTCCGCCGTAGTACAGGGCCAGGGCCTTGAGGTAGAGCGCCTCGTCGGGGTGGTCGAGCTTACCGGCCAGGGCCTCATCCAGCGCCCTGACCGCCTTGTCGAACCGCTTCGCGCGCAGCGCCGCCTTTGCCGAGTCAAGCGGCGACTGTCGCTCCGGCTTGGCCTCTGCCAGCGGCGGTGCGGACAGCAAGAGCACAATTGCCAACCCTATCACACATATGCTCTTACGGTGAGCACCCATGACCGAACCCTCCAAGAAAGCTGTCAATGTTGACATGCCCCCACACCTCCGACAGCAGCGCCCGTCAATAGTTCGACGCATGAGACGGGCGTTTTGTTCACAATAATCGTAGAACCGATGGGGGCGTCCGGCTGGTGCTGGCAGATTCACACGGCGGGAGCTTCCTTTGACGCCGATCCAAAGGCCTGGATCGCCGATGAAGGCCGACACGGTCTTTCGGCGCTCGCAGCCGCCCGAAGCCACGACGGGCTCTTGGCCAGTCCCAGGCATTGACATGCGCGCGCGACGGGGATAACCTTCTGCTCACGATGCCAATGCCCGAAATGCTGCGGGCGGCACTGCACCGCAACCCCTTGCACTGAACAGGAAGGCGGTCCCGTGGACTCACGCGAGCGTGTGCTGAAGGCGGTGAACTTCGAGAAACCGGACAGTGCCCCCATCGATCTCGGCGCGATGCGGGCCTCCGGCATCAGCGCGGTCCTGTACTCAAGGCTGAAGGAGCATCTCGGCATTCGCACGCCGACGAAGATCTGCGACATCATGCAGATTCTCGCCGAGATCGAGCCGGAGGTCCGCCGGCGGCTGCACATCGACGTCATCCCCCTGGAGACCGGTGCGGCCGGGTGGCCGCAAATGGATGCGAACGCAGGTGTCGGCAGGCGTCTTTTCGACGGCACGGAGGTTTTCTTCCCGCCCGGCGTAGACATAACGGAAGAAGAAGACGGAAGCTGGCTGCTTCGGCGGCCGGACGGGACGCCGTACGCGCGAATGCCCGGCAATGGCTTCTACTTCGACTTCCTTCGCACGACGATGAGCCGACGCAGGATCGACCCGGATGCGTTCCAGCCCAGCCGCACGGTACCGGAAGAGGAACTGGAGCTCCTCGCGCAGCATGCCAGGCACCTCTATGAGAACACCGACAAGGCGCTGCTGGGCTGGGGCGGCTCCATCAGCCTCGTCGGCCTCAGCGCACTCCTGGCCGAGAACATCACGCAGGGCGCGCTCGACGAATGGCTCTGCATGCTTGCGGCGGAAAAGGAAACCGCCCATGAGATGATGGACCGCTATGTGGACGCTGCGATTGCGAAGCTCAAGCTCTATCACGAGGCAGTCGGCGATCGCTGTTTCGCGTGGGGCATCGCCTCCGACGACGCCGGGACGCAGCGGGGCGGGATCATGGCGCCGGAGCTTTTCGGCGAGATGATCGCGCCGCATTACGCGCGGCTATGCGACTGGGTGCACGCCAACACTAACTGGAAAACGTTCCTCCATTCCTGCGGGTCCGTCTATCACTACATTCCACACTGGATCGAAGCCGGCGTGGACATTCTCAACCCGGTGCAGATATCGGCGGTCAACATGGAGCCGGAGCGTCTGAAGGCGGAGTTCGGCGGGCGGATCGTTTTCTGGGGCGGCGGGTGCGACACGCAGAAGTTGCTCCCCTTCGGCACCCCGGCGGAGGTCCGAGAGCACGTCCGGCACAACATCGAGGTCTTTGGGGCCGGCGGCGGATTCGTCTTCACGCAGGTGCACAATATCCAGCACGACGTGCCGCTCGAGAACGTCCTGGCGATGTTCGAAGCCGCCCGTGAGTTCGGCGAAGGCGCTCCGCGCGAGGGGCTGGATTCTCGCTAGCGGCTGCCAGGTCCGTCCGGGCGCCGCGCTGAGATGCACGCCTCATAGGCAGACAACGTCTGGTCGACCATTCTGTCGGCGGAAAAGTGGGCGGCTACCCCCTCCGCCGCGTTCCTGCCCATTTCGTCGGCCCGCCCGGGGTCGTCGTGCAGTTCGCAGATCGCCGAGGCCAGCGCCTCGGCGTCGCCAGCCGCTGCCGCGGCGTCGCCGGCCGGCACGATTAGGCCGCCGCCCGTAAGCTCGATCAACTCCGGGAACACGCCCCCCGCCGTGCCGACCGCAGGCACGCAGAAGACGCTCAGGCTCCGGAGGAACGCCACCTTGCCCGCCAGGTCCGGCGCGCCGACGCACGCCACGCGATCCGCCAGGCCATCGGCGGCCAAGCCCTTCATAAGGCCCTTCCACAGTCGCTTGTTAGGCCCCAGCATCTGCCCCGCGACACTCAGCACAACCCGCCCGCCGCAGCGCCGCGCCGCGATGCGGAACGCCTCGCACAACAGGTCGATGCCCTTCCCGCGCGAGAGCCGCGAAAGGAACCCGATGCGGAATGGGTCACGCGTCCGCTCAACCGCTGGCGCGAACAGCGCCGTGTCGACGCCGGTGCGCACGACCCGTATCCTTTCCCGGGGCACCGCGAGGAACTCGCTCATCTCGTCCGCATACGCCTGCGCCGGCGACACAAACAGGTCGACTGCCTCGGCATGTTTGCGCATCAGGTCCGTCGCCTGCCCGCGATACGGCTCCGGCAGGCGCGCGACGAACGACTCCTCGCCCATCAGCGTGCAGAGCACGGGGGCCCCGAGCCGCCCCCGGATCTCGGACGCCAGGGCCGACAGGAGCGAGTTGGTCAGGTGGACCACATCCGGCCTCGCCCTTCCCTCCAGGAAGCCCATCAGGCGCTCCAACTCCTTGCGCTGGCGGCCGTCGGCCCCGCGCAGCACCGAGACCGTCATGTCGCCCAGGTCCTCGGGCCGCGTCTCGATGCCGAAGCGGGAAGCCAGCCTCAGCAATGCCGGCCTGTCCAGGAGCCAGTCCACGAGGCGCGGCGTCCGGCGGAACAGCGCGAACCGATCCTGGAGGTAGACGTTGATGCCGCCGTAGAATACCTGTCCCAGGCTGACGTCGGGCATGTCCGAAGTCAGCGGGGTGTAAAGCGGCAGCAGCATGGCGTCGTGACCGCGCGCCAGCAGTCCGCGCACGAGCGTCACGTCCCGCGCGCACGCCCCGCAGTAGGCGCCCGCAGCGCCGGCCCCTATGTAGACGATTCTCATCCGCCGCTCTGCTCCAACGGATTGGATCGCCTCTTGAGTGCGAGGGCCCCGGTCGGGCACGCCTCGGCACAGAGATCCGCGCACTGCGTCAGGGCCTCCGCCACAGACGCATCGAACGGTACGCCGACCTCGGCCGCGAAACCGCGCCGCAGAAACGTCAGCCCCACCCGCTCGCCCTCACGCTCCGCAATCCGCACGCACAGCCCGCACAGGATGCACTTGCCGGACTCGTAGACTACATGCGGATGGGTGGCGTCCCGGCGAAACGCTCGGCGCTCCCCGCGGTGTCGGGCGGCGCGTGCGCCGTAGCGCGTGGCGTATATCCGCAGCTTGCAGTCGTCTCGGGCGGCGCAGTCGCACTGAAGGCAGCGCGCGGCCTCGCGCCTCGCGTCGGCCTCCGACAGGCCCCCGTCGGCCTGCGCGGGGGCGCGCGGCCGCTGGCGAACGTCGCGGAAAAGCTCCGCCAGCTCGCCCTCGCTCAGCCGGCCCATGTGCACGTTGACCTCGCGCTCCTCGCCCCGCAGCGGCCCGCCGGACAGGTGCTGGCCGATGCAGACGGCCGCAAGGCGTCCCGCAGCGACGGCGCGCACGGCCGAGGATGTGCCCGTGACGGCCTCGCCCCCGGCGAATACACCTTCGATGCCGGTCCGCAGCGTCCGGCCATCCACCTTGATCCCCCGGCGGCCGGTCTCGATCCCCAGGGCCCCGCACAACGCGGAATCCACCTTCCGCTCGGACGGCTCGCCTTCGCGCGCCTGCGCGCCTTCGCATACCTGCGCGCCGAAAGCCAGGAACACGGCGTCGTGCTCGCGCCGCAGCTCCTCCAGACGCGCGCGAGTTCCCACCGTGGTGCTCATGCGGAACCCCGCGCCGAGCCGGCGTATCATCCCGATCTCGCCCTCAAGGACTCGCCTCGGCAACCGATCCTCGGCAAGCGCGTAGCGCAGCGCCCCGCCGGGTTCGTCGCGCGAATCATAGAGCGTGCACCCGTGGCCCTGCCGGAGCAGGTAGAACGCCGCGGACAGGCCGGCAGGCCCTGCGCCGACGATGGCCACACTCCTGCCCGTCGGCTCGGCGCGCGGCGGCTCATAGGGGTCGCTTGATGCCAGATCAACGTCGGCCGCGAAGCGATGAAGCAAGCAGATGGCGATCGCCTCTTCCCGGTCGGCACGGCGGCAGACCCGCTCGCAGTAGCGGGGACAGATGCGCCCAAGCGTCGCCGGCAGGGGAAGGCGTTCCCTGACTAGCGCAATGGCCTCCCGGTCCCGCCCCTCGGCCATGTGCCACAGGAACCCCGGAATGTCCAGCCCCGCCGGGCAGGCCAGGCTGCACGGCGCCACGCAGTCGCCGACGTGATCGCTGAGCAGAAGCTCCAGGGCGGCGCGGCGCGCCTCGCGAACGTCCTCCGAATCGGTCGAAACGACCATCCCGTCACGTGCGGGCGCCGCACATGCCGGCACCAGATCGTCCCGCCCGTCCACGGACACCGCGCACATGAAACAGGACGCGAACGGCCCCAGCCCGTCCCGGTGGCAGAGGGTGGGGATGTCGATCCCCGACAGCCGCGCCGCATCGAGTATCGTCGCGCCCGCATCGACCGTAACGGGGCGCCCGTCGATGGTCAGATTCAAAGCCATGCCCGATTGCTCAACCGCCAGCTCCCTGAGACCTCGCCCCGTCCGTTCGCCGGGCGAGAGTCAACGTCCGATGAGCCCCCTGGCCACCTGGGCGACATGCTCGGAGGTGAAGCCGAACTTCTCGTAGAGCACCTCGTATGGGGCGCTCGCGCCGAAGCCGTCCATGCCGATCACTGCGCCGTCCAGGCCCACATAATGCTCCCACCCGATGCGCGTCCCGGCCTCCACGGCCACGCGCGCGCGCACTGAAGAGGGCAGCACGCTCTCGCGATAGTCCTCGTCCTGCCGGTCGAAAAGCTCCCAGCTTGGCATGGAAACCACGCTGGCGTTCACTCCGTCCGCGGCAAGCTTCCTGCCCGCCTCCAGGGCAATGTGCGTCTCGGAGCCGGTGCCGATCAGGATCACCTCCGGCTCCCCGTCGCCCGAACGCCAGAGGACGTAGCCGCCGCGCCGCAGGCATTCCGCCGTGGCGCATTCGCCCCGGTCCAGCACGGGCAGGTTCTGGCGGGTGAAGATCAGGGTCGTCGGACCCTCCGAATTGAGCACCGCCACGCGCCATGCCTCGACGACCTCGGCCGCGTCGGAGGGGCGGATCACGGTCATGTTCGGCACGCTCCGAAGCCCCATGACCTGTTCGATGGGCTGGTGGGTGGGGCCGTCCTCGCCCAGGCCGACGCTGTCGTGGGTGAAGACGTGGATCACGCGCAAGCGCGACATCGCCGCCAAGCGCATGGGCGGCCGCATGTAGTCGGCGAACGTCAGGAACGTGGCCGTGTAGGGGATCAGGCCGCCGTGGAGCGCCATGCCGACGGCCATCGCGCCCATGGCGTGCTCGCGCACTCCGAAGTGCACGTTCCGCCCGACGGGGTCCAACTCGCCGCCCGAGATCCCCTGCACGTCTTCGGGCGGGATGCCGGGCCGCTGGAAGTCGCCGAAGCCCTCGAGCACGGTTTTCGTGGATGGGTTTAGGTCCGCGGAGCCGCCGACCAACTCCGGCAGCCTCGGCGCGAGGGCATTCATCACTGCCCCGGATGCGTTGCGGGTGGCGACGCCCTTCTCGTCGGGCTCGAAGCCGGGCAGGTCCGCATCCCAGCCCTCGGGCAGCTCGCCGGCCATGACACGTTTGAACTCGGCGGCCAGTTCCGGGATCTCCTTCCCGTAGCTCTCCAGCGCCGCCTTCCATTCGGTCTGCCGCCGGGCCCCGCACTTCAGCGCACGGCGGAACTCGGCCGACACCTCGTCCGGCACGTAGAACACCGGCTCCGCCGGCCACCCCAGGTTCTCCTTGGCCGCCGCCAGTTCCTCGTCCCCGAGCGGCGAGCCGTGGGCCTTGGGCGTGCCCTGGAGGTTGGGGGCGCCGTAGCCGATGACCGTGCGCACGCACACGAGCGACGGGCGCGAAGGCTCGGCCCTAGCGGCCTGGATGGCCGCATCGATCGCCTCTGCGTCGTTGCCGTCTTCCACGCCCTGCACGTGCCAGCCGTAGGCCTCGAAGCGCCCGGCCACGTCCTCGGTGAACGACATGGAGGTTGAGGCGGCCAGGCACACCCGGTTGTCGTCGTAGAGCACGATGAGCTTGCCGAGGCCCAGGTGCCCGGCCAGCGAGCAGGCCTCGGACGCCACCCCCTCCATCAGGTCGCCGTCGCTGGCGAGGACATAGGTGTTGTGGTTGACGATCTCGTGCGCCGGGCGGTTGAACCGCGCGGCCAGGTGCGCTTCGGCCAGCGCCATGCCCACCCCATTGCTGATGCCCTGGCCCAGCGGACCGGTCGTGGCCTCCACGCCCGGGGTGTGGCCGCTTTCTGGGTGGCCGGGGGTCTTGCTGCCCCACTGTCGGAACGACTCGAGCTCCGACATGGAAAGGTCGTAACCCGTCAGGTGCAGGAGCACATATAGCAGCATCGACCCGTGGCCGGCGCTCAGGAGGAATCGATCGCGGTCCGGCCAATCGGGGTCGGCCGGATTGTGCTTCAGATGCCGGTTCCACAGCGTGTGGGCCATCGTCGCCGCGCCCATGGGCAGGCCGGGATGGCCGGAGTTGGCCTTCTGCACGGCGTCCGCTGCCAGGAAACGGATCGTGTTGACGCACAACTCATCCAGTTCAGACAGCTTCTCGCTCATTCAGAGTGCTCCAGCTCGTGCTCGAAACTCGCCCGGCCCGCGCGCCCCGTCCCGACCCTTGCCCGACTCGTATTGTGACAGGGAGCGCCCGCCTTATCAAGGGACCGGCGGGGCGGCCGAACACGGGCTCAGGCGAGCTTGCCCGCGCGGTAGGCGGTCAGGTAGTCCATGCAGTACTCGTCCAGGCCCAGGACGGCGCGGCTGGCTAAGAGCGTCCTGACCATCCCCTCCTCGCACGGGTCGAGAACGGCGCCGTCAGCTCCCGCCGCCACCAGCATCGCGAGGAACGCCCGGTTAAGATTGCCGCGCGCGGGCACGCCGAAGGAGATGTTGCTCGCGCCCAGGCAGATGTGGGCGTCGGGGAACTCCCTTCTGGTCGCGCTGACGGCCTCGAGGATGGGGCGGGCCTGGCCGGGGTTGGTCGATGCGGGGCGCACGAGATGATCGAAGTAGGCGCGCTCCAGCCCTATGCCTTCCCCTTCGAGCAGCGCGGCGATTCGGCGCGTGATGCTCATGCGCCCGTCGAAATCCTCAGGCAGGCCGGCGTCCTCCATCGTCAGGCACAGCACGCCCGTGCCGAACTCGCTCACCATCGGCAGGACGCCCTCGACCCGTTCCTTCTCGGCCGTGATGGAATTGATGATCGTGCCGGGGCGGTTGCACAGCTCCAGCCCCGCGCGCAGGGCCTCCGGACTGGTGCTGTCGAAGCAGATCGGCAGCCCCGTGGCGCCCGCCACGACCTCGGTGAGCCACCGCATGTCGTCGACCTCCTTGGCCGGGTCGCCGCCCGCGTTTACGTCGATGTGCGTGGCGCCCGCTTCCTCCTGGCGACTGGCCTCGCGGGCGAGGTACTCCGCGTTGCGCTCCCACACCTGCTTCTGAAGCCGCTTGCGGGTCATGTTGATGCGCTCACCTATGATCGTAAACATCCTTGTGCCTCCGTGCTGATGTTTCATGCGAATGCGGAAGTGGCGGGGAAAACCGTGGACTCACAGATCGGCCAGCACTCTTTCGCTTACTCTCCGCGCAACGTCCCGCAACGAGCCGGCGGACTCGGCCATGCGGCGAATGTGCTCGGGCGTTGTGCCGCAGCAGCCACCGATAATGCTCGCCCCGGCCTCGATCAGCTCCCCCACCCGCGAGGCCATGTAGTCCGGCGTTTCGCGGAAGACCGTCTTGCCCCGGTCGAGCTCCGGCACGCCGGCGTTGGCCTTGAACCAGAGCGGCTTGCTCGTGGCCGGCCTCATCTGCGCAGCGATGGCAATCATATCCTCGATGCCAGTGCCGCAGTTGGAGCCCACGATGTCGGCGCCCGCCGCCTCCAGCGCCTCGGCGGCCTGCGCCGGCCTCACCCCCATGACCGTGGCGAACCCTCTGGCGCCGGGCTCGAACGTCATGGAGACCGCCACCGGCAGCGCGCAGCTCTGCCGGGCCGCCTTCAGCGCCGCCGTCGCCTCGCCCAGGTCCGTCTGGGTCTCGATGATGATGGCGTCGGCGCCGCCCTCGGCACAGGCGCGGATCTGCTCGGCGAAGCACGCGATGAACTCCCCCTCGGTTCTCGTCCCCAGTGGACTCATCAACTCGCCCACCGGCCCCACGGACGCAAACACCAGGGCCCGGCCGGCAGCCGCGCACGCTGAGATCTCCACCCCCAGGCGGTTCAGCTCGGCCGTGCGCTCGCCCAGCCCGGCCCGTTCCAGCTTCCAGCGGCTCGCGCCGAAGGTGTTGGTGAGGATGATGTCGGAGCCCGCCTCGACGTAGGACCCGGCGACCTTCGCCACATCATCCGGGCGCTCGGCGTTCAGCCGTTCCAGCGCCTCACCCGCCTCGAGGCCGAGCTTCTGAAACTCCGTGCCCCAGGCCCCGTCGGCGATCAGCACGGCCTTCGCTTTGAGCAGCTCTCGCCAGTTCATCGGTGCAGTCCCTCCCGCGCGCCGGTCGGCCGCAGGGCATCCGCTGGCCCCCGCACCGGGACAATGGCGCCCGTTGCAACTCAACGAAAAAGCCCCCTGTCGGACGACAGGGGGGGCACAGCCATACAACGGCGCCGCGTTGCAGCCATCCGGCAATAGCGCAAGTCCCGGCAGCCGCAATGCCGGATGCAACATGGGGCCGTTCTGCTCACTCATCCGGCGCGACCTCCACGGGCTCGCGCCATCTTCAAAAGATCTCGTCGTATTTCGGCGTAACCATCGCGGGTTCGCCATCATCCTCCGGAGCGGCCTCCGCGGGCTCGCCCCTTTCCTCCGGCGTGATCACCACCGACTCGCCCCTTTCGTTCTCCCAGACGGCCACGTCCACCTTGCCCGCATCCACGTAGGCCTGAGCCTTGTGCCTGGCTATGGTAGGGCTCCCGGACCGCAAGCGGCTGAAATAGACCGCGATCACGGGTTTGCCCTCTGCCGGCAACTCCGCAAAGTACCCCCGGTAGATCACCGCGTCGGCTCCCCGAATAACCGAGAACGACTCCACCTGCTCCGGAGGCATCTGGTCGAAAGCCGATGGCGGAGGGAAGTGCCTGAAACGGAGGGCCTCGTCTTGCGATCCCTGCCTTACCCCCCGTTCCCAGCTTTCCCGCCTTTCATTCAGGCCCCTGGCGCCCCCGACCGCCCAGACAACGGTAATGGCAGCCCCCTCCGGCAGCCTGCCTCTGAATTGTTCGCCGACGATCCTGGCCCGCTCCTGCTCTTGCTCGAGGGTCACGACGAGAAGCTCGTCCACATTCTTGTCCCTGTCCT
>CAZXDF010000108.1:0-2942 GCA_964639345.1 uncultured candidatus Brocadiaceae bacterium
CGCATTTCCGGCCTCACCCATTGGATTCTCCAGCTTCGTGTGGCTACAATTTCCTCAGAACGTCTCTCGAGCAGCTATCATACACTCTCCCGCTCGTGGAGCCTATCGGTAACTGGGAAATCCGGGCTTGACTCTTCGACCCGGATGTCGTCTTGTCGAGTCTCTTTCTTTTCCGTGTCCTTCCGTGTCTTCCGTGGGCATGTCTGTTGTTTGGTCATTTGGATTTCGTCATTCGTCATTCTGGCTTCATTCGACATTCTGGCTTCGACATCCGCCTTCGCGTGAGCTGCGAAGCCGCTTCCGTGCTCCACAGCAGCGCTGCTGCGCAGGATGCATCGGCGGAGGAGCTTCGTCATTTCTTCTTATGGCCTCACGGCATCCCTTCCGGCCAGATGGTCCCCAGTGCCCTGGCAAGTATCGGCGCGGCATGAGAGCCGCCGTGCCCCCCCTGGACGCGTTCGCTGACGACGGCAAAGGCGATCTGCGGGTCCTCGAACGGGGCGAACCCGGCGAACCAGCAGTGGTTGGGCATGCCCTTGCCCAGCTCGGCCGTTCCGGTCTTGCCCGCCGCCCGGAACGGCCCGAGGCCCGCCTTGCGCGCGGTGCCTTTCTCGCCCACGACCACCCGACGCATGCCCTCGCGCACGACGCGGAGCGTCTCGGGCCGGACGTCGATGGGCTGCGGCTTGCGCTCGAAAGAATCCACCACCGTCCCCTCGGCGTCGACGGCATAGTCGAAGAAGTGCGGCTGGACGAGCCTGCCCCCGTTGGCGATGGCGGCGCACATCCTCGCCACCTGAAGCGGCGAGCACTTCAGGTCCCCCTGGCCGATGGCCAGGTTCATGCGTCCGAACAGGGAACGCCGCGTCGTGGGCGAGGGCATCTGGCCGCGGGGCTCTGCGATCTCGACGCCAGTCTTGATGGCCATCCCGAACTTCTCACCCCACTCGGCCAAGTCATCTCCCGAAAGAAGCTCGGCGACGTGGAAGAAATAGATGTTGCACGACCCCTCGATCGCGCGCAGAAGCTGGATGTTGCTGTGCCTGGTGCTGGTGCAGTGGAGGTAACGCCCGTACCGTCTGCCCCCGAAATACTTCCGCCCCGCGCAGTGGAAGGGGGTCTGGGGGGTGATTTTGCCCTGCTCGAGGCCGGCGATGGCCGTGATAAGCTTGTATACCGAGCCGGTCGGAAGGACATCTATTGTGGGACGGAACGTCAGGCGAGATAGGTTTGCGCTGAGAGGCCGCACAAGGTCCTCGGCCCGGAGTCGGTCGTAGTCCTCACTGAACGTCTCCTGGTCGTAGCTCGGATATGTGGCCGCGGCGAGGATGGCTCCCGTGCGCACGTTCAGGATGACCAGCGCGCCCTTCGTGAATGCCAGATGGGGTTGGTCGGCCGCCCATTGGAGGGCCTCATTGGCCGCCGCCTGGTAATCCGACTTCAGCGTCAGATACACGTCCGCCCCCGGTTGGGGGGGCGTGGTCGCCCACTGCGTTTCAACCCGCAGGGTGTGAAAGATGCGCTGCTTCTCCCGGTAGCCGCGCGTGCCGCGCAGGAGGTCCTCGTAGGCCCGCTCGATGCCCGCAGCGCCGATGCTGTCGCTGAGCAGGTAGCGCCGGCCGATCTCGCTGGCGGCCATGCGCGCGCCGTAGTCCCTGTCCGTAGCGCGGATCTGGTCCCACATCTTCGGCGAAAGGAGCGTGCACCGCCCGACGACGTGCGGGGCCAGGGCGCCGTGGAAATAGCGCCGCCTGCGCCCGGCCGCGACCTTCAGGTTCTTGAAACGCTCCGGGTTCGAGCGGACCAGGATGGCCAGCTCGAGCGGGATGTCCTCGGCGATGGCGTGGAACTGCCTCTGCTCGGGAATCCAGAGGTTCTTGATGCGTCGGCCCGCGCGATCCTCCTGGCGGCGCTGCACGCTCTCCCAGATGCGCTGCACGCGCTCCACGATCTCGCTCGCGCGGGTCGTAAGATCCTCGGCCGGCATTCCCGTCAGTGCCGCAATCTGCACCTTCCAGTCCGGCCCTTCCTCCGCTTCAAGCCCGGCCTTCTTGAGTTGGCGCTGCCGCTTCTTTGCTCGCGCCTCCACCCGCTCCAGCCGCGCCTCGGTCAACTGTCCGGGCGCGACGTCCGGGTCATCCTCCAGGAGCCAATAGTGGACCGAAAGGTCGAAGACGCGTTCGTCGCGCGCAAGCAGCACCTCGTCGGCCGTGTAGATGGCGCCCCGCAGCGTTTCCAGCAGACCGCCGCCGATGCGCACGCGCGCGTCGTGCTGCTGCGGCTCGTGCAGGTAGAGCTGGAACCATCCGAGCCTGACGATCAGCACCAAACCCACCGCCAGCACCCCGCCCAGCACTATGTGAACCCTTCGCCTATACACCGTCCATCCCCCGCGGGAACCCAGGTCAACCTTCGGCGATGCACCCTGGTATGCGGCCTCCTCAGTCCCGCGCCTTCGGCAGCCTGTGGGGCTCGGTGTAGGAGTGCAGGCCGTGCACGCCGCCCTCGCCCTGCGCGGCAACGCTTCGCCTCTCGAACCGCAGCTCGCCCGAGCAGAGCCGCTCGTGCATCTGGACGATGCTGCGGCAGCCCATGTCCTGCATGAAGTGCTTGACGCCCTGCATCAGGTAGGGCACGTAGTCCACCACCGAACCCTTGTCGACGACGGCGCCGCTGACGCCCTGGGCGATCTTGACCGTTTCCTGCTCGGCGAAATAGCGTTTGCCGCCCCGTTCCGCCATCGCCTCGAGGCTGCCCATGCCCCGGTAGCGCTTCAGGCGCACGCCGCCCTCGTAGTAGTACTCGCCCGGCGCCTCGTCGGTGCCCGCCAGCATCGCGCCCAGCATCACCGTCGAGGCGCCGGTGCCGAGGGCCTTGGACAGGTTGCCGATCGAGGAGATTCCGCCGTCGGCGATGACCGGGACCTTGTACCGCCGGGCAAG
>CAZXDF010000109.1:0-6184 GCA_964639345.1 uncultured candidatus Brocadiaceae bacterium
ACCTTGCGTGCGCGGGCGAGTCGGCAAGGTCCGGCAGGAAAATGTAGTCGGGCTCAGGCCCGACGCCGCTGATCTCTTCCGGACTGGCCGTGCCCGTGACCTTGAGCTTCCTGATAGTGACGGAAGCGGCGATGTTGGCCAGGCGGCCGGCGGTGACCGCATCGGCGCCCGATGCGAGCGCCGCCCCGATGGCCGCCACGACCGTGTCGCCGGCCCCCACGGCGTCGATCACCTCCACCACCTGGATGCCCGGCACTTCGTGGACACCGCCCTCGTCCGCGACGACTATGCCCACCTCGCCTCGCGTGATGAAAACCGCCCGGCCTGCCAGGTCCCGGAGCCGGCCGGCGTATTGGAGGACTTCGTCGCGGGGAACCGCCTCGTCCAGCGTCCGCGCTTCGCCGCACAGGCGGACCGCTTCGTGGGCGTTGAGCTTGAGCATCGCGCCGCGGTATTGTCCGGCGCGGTCGCGCGAGTCGACGATGAACCTGCACTCGGGGTGCGACGCGACTACGGCGTTGATGCGCTCGATCACCTCCGGCGGACTCACGCCGGCGGGGACCTGCTGGTTGAGGATTATCAGATCGCATTCGCGCGCCGCCAGCTCCAGTTCGGCGATGAGTGCGTCGGCCATGTCGGGTGTGACGACGTTGAAGCCGCCGAAGTCGATCCGGTTCTGCTCGACGTCCCCGACGCAGGGCTTGCCGAAGACCATCGTCTGCCAGTCGCCTTCGCGCCGGATGAGGCCCTCGGTGTTGACGCCCTCGCGCGCGAGGAGGCCCAGTATCACGCCCCCGAACATGTCCTCGCCGATCAGGGAAACGGCGCGCGTCTCCGCCACGCCGAGCGCGGCGACGTTTGCGGCAACGTTCGCCGCGCCCCCGACGCTGTAGCGCTGCTCGCGCACGCGCCGCAGCGACAGGCCCGTCTCGACCGACAGCTCGCTCTCATCCGGGTCGATCAGCCAGTAGGCATCGACGCAGAAGTCACCGAACACACACACCCGCACGTTTCGCAGTCGGTGCAGGCAATCCTCCAGCCAGTTGTCCGCCGCCTCGCTTGCCATCGCGGTTCCGTTCTTGCCGAATATCGAGGTTCCGAAAATCCGCCGGCGAGATTGTACACGACCATACCGCCCGTGGCCAGCGGGATTAGGCTTGCAAACGGGACGGGGCTCAGTAAGATGGAGCATTCAGAAAAGGGGCGTTGGCCGAGCCGACAGCCGAGGGAATCCTTCAGAAAAGGGAGGCGCATCATGGCCGGCAAGAAATCCACCTTCGCACTGTTCTTCGGCAATCGCGGGTTCTTTCCCGCCTCGATCATCGAGGGGGCGCGCAAGGAACTGGCCCGTGCACTGAGGCAGCTCAAGCATAAGACGCTGGTGCTCGACACAGACGCCACCCGCCACGGCGCCGTCGAGACGGCCCGGGAAGGCCAGGTCTACGCGAAGTTCCTGGAGGAGAACCGTGGCAAGTACGACGGCGTCATACTCTGCCTGCCGAATTTCGGGGACGAGACGGGGGCCGTGGCCGCCCTCAAGGATGCGGGTGTGCCGATCCTGATCCAGGCCTACCCGGACGAGATGGACAGGATGGCGCCTGCGCTTCGCCGGGATGCTTTCTGCGGCAAGTTCTCGATCATGGACGTGTTCTGCCAGTACGGGGTCAAGTTCACCGCCCTCAAGCCCCACACCGTCAGCCCCGCAAGCGACCGGTTCAGGGCCAACGTGGAGCATTTCGACCGGGTGTGCCGCGTGGTGAAGGGCCTGCGAGGCATGGTGGTGGGCGCGATCGGCGCGCGCACGACGGCCTTCAAGACCGTGCGCATCGACGAGCTCGCCCTTCAGCGCAACGGCATCAGCATGGAGACGCTGGACCTCTCGGACGTCTTCGCCCGCATGGCGGCGCTGGAACGTCGCGACGGCAAGTACAGGGGCAAGGTGCGCAGGCTCAGGAATTACACCTGCTGGGACGGCGTGCCGCCGGAGGCGTTCGACAAGCTCGTAAGGCTGGGCGTGGTGCTGGACCGGATCGTCGAGGAGTTCGAACTCGACGCCCTGGCGCTTCGGTGCTGGCTGGAGCTTCAGCAGCAGCACAACATCTCCCCGTGCGTCCTGCTGAGCGAGATGAACAACCGGGGCATACCGTGCGCGTGCGAAGTGGACGTTGGCAACGCGGTGGCCATGCACGCCCTGTCCCTGGCCTCGGGCGGGCCGGCGGCGTGCCTGGACTGGAACAACAACTACGGCGAGGAGGACGACAAGTGCATCCTGTTCCACTGCGGCCCCGTGCCGGTCGGCATGATGACCGACCAGGGCAGGGTGACCGACCACGCCATCCTGGGCAACGCCGTGGGGCAGACGTGCGGCTACGGCTGCGACGTGGGGCGCATATCGCCGTGCGAGTTCACCTTCGGCAGCATGGCCACCGAGGCCGGCCGGCTGAAGTTCTACCTTGGCTGGGGGCGATTCACGGAGGATGAGATTCCGGACGACTACTTCGGCTGCGCCGGCGTGGCGCAGATCGACGGGCTCCAGGACGTTTTGCTTCACATCGGCTATAATGGTTACCGGCACCATGTCGGCGTAACGCCCGGCGCGGTGGTTCAGCCCGTGCGCGAGGCGCTTCGGCACTACCTGGGTTTCGACGTCGGCGTGCCGCAGGACGAATAGCAAGTGAACGGATGGGCCGTATCGCGCTGCTGATGCTCGCCGTTGTCGTAGCAGCCCGTGGCAGAAGTCGTCGTACGCCCTTGAGCCAGCAAACAGGCCCGCTGAGAGTGCCGAATTCGGGCTTCTCAGCCAGCCGAAGAAAGCCCGGATGCGCAAGAAGCCACTTTAGCCACGGGCTGATAGGCGAGATGTCCTCAACCTGAGCGAAGAGCTGCACTATGATCAAAGTTGCCGAGATCGTCAGCAACGCCTGCCGCGCCGGCCTCACCGTGCCGGCGTTCAACGTGCCCTACCTGCCGATGATCGAGCCCGTCGTGCGGGCCGTGGTGGATGTGGACGCGTTCGCCCTCATCGAAACGGCGCGCCTGGAGTGGCAGAAGTTCGAGGCCCGGAGCGCGGCCGCCGTGGCGGCGGAGTTCGCCAAATGGGCGCGGCCCGATCACGTGCGCCTGCACCTGGATCACGTCCCCGCCATCGACGAGGACGGCCAGCGCGTGGACTACATGCCCATCATCCGGGACGCCCTCGACCTTGGCTACGAGTCGGTCATGGTCGACGGGTCGCGCCTTGACCTGGAGGACAACATCGCGGCCACCCGCGAGGTGGTCGAGATGGCCAGCGCGGCCGGCGTGCCCTGCGAGGCCGAGTTGGGCGCGGTGCTGGGCCACGAGCAGGGGCCGCTGCCGCCCTACGAGGAGTTGTTCAAGAGCGGCCTGGGCTTCACCGACCCGGCCGAGGCGGGGCGGTTCGTGCGCGAGACGGGCTGCGACTGGCTGAGCGTGGCCATCGGCAACGTGCACGGGGCCGTGAGCAAGGCGGCCCGTGACGACAAGAAGATCGAGGCGCGCCTCAACGTCGAGCATCTGTCCAAGCTGCGGGGGGTGACCGGCATCCCGCTGGTGCTTCACGGCGGCAGCAGCGTGCGCCGCAGGGACGTGCCGGCCGCAGTGAAGAAGGGCATCGCCAAGATCAACATAGGCACCGAGATCCGCCAGGCCTACGAGGCCGGGCTGCGCGAGGGCGGCGGCATAGTGGCGGCGCAGGAGGCCACCTACGAGCGCACCGGGTGGATTCTGCGCGACTACCTCGGCCAGAAGGGCACGCGGGCCCGGGTCGTAAGGCAGGCCTGATCGCGGAGACGGCCAACGACTTGCCCACCGAAAGCACTGAAATGCACGGAAACATACGGACAGAAGAGAAGAGAGAGTCCAGGATCTTTTCGACCTCATGACGAATCAATGACGAAATCCGAATGGCGAATCAATGACGAAGCCCGAATGACGAGCCAATGACGAAAACGCATTCTGCCCACGGAATGCACGGAAGGTGAAGGCCACGGGTTTGCTGTATCTGCTCCCCTTTCTTTTTGTCTTCTCCAGTTCCGTGCTTTTCCGTGTTTTCCGTGGGCACGTCTGTTGTCTGGTCATTCCGGCTTCATTCGACATTCTGGTTTCGTCATTCCGTCTTCATTTTGACTCTTTGACTCTTCGACCCATTGGGCCTTCTGTGTGTTCCGTGTATTCCGTGGACGCGAGCGCCTTGTTCTCTCCCCTTTTCCGCTGTTCAGGCGCTGACGTGTTTGCCCCAGGGGGTTGGTGCCCAGGAGTATTGCGGGTAGACTGGATGGTAGGCGCGGCCAGCGGACTGGCGCGCGCCGCCAGCAGTCTCCGGGCGGGAGGCGTCCGAGTTGTCCACAGGCGAGATCGCTGAACTGCTCGCGCAGGACGGTTTTCTGCGGTCGCTGTTCGAGTCCATTCCGTGCGGCGTTCTCGTGGCGGACCAGAGCGGCCGCGTGCATGCGGCCAATGATGTGATCCGGCAGGCCTTTGGCCCGCTGCCGGTGGCCCTGGAAGCCCGCGTGGGGGACGTGCTGCACTGCCTCCATGCGCAGGAGACCCCCGAAGGTTGCGGGGGGGCTGAGTACTGCCAGGGCTGTACGATCCGCCTGGCCAGCCGGGAGGCTCTGAGCGGCCAGAGCATCCAGCGCACCAGGGCGACCCTGGACCTTTCCGAGGGCGACTCGGTCGACCGGCGGGATCTTCAGATCAGCGCCGCGCCCTTGGAGCACGGGGGCCGGCAACTGGCGGTCGTCATAGTCGAGGACGTCACCGAGTTAGTGCGGCTGCGGCGCCGGCTCAAGGCCGAACAATCCTTCGCCGGCATCGTGGGACGCGACCCCCGCATGCAGGAGCTGTTCGAGACCATCCGGGAGCTGGCCGACGTGGACGCGCCCGTGCTCGTCCAGGGGGAGAGCGGCACTGGCAAAGAGCTCGTGGCCGCGGCCCTGCACAACGAGGGGCCGCGGGCCGCCGCGGCGTTCGTTGCGGTCAATTGCAGCGCCCTGCCCGAGGGGCTGCTGGAGAGCGAGCTCTTCGGCCACGTGCGCGGCTCCTTTACGGGGGCGCTGAGGGACAAGAAGGGGCGGTTCGAACTGGCCGACGGCGGCACGATTTTTCTGGACGAGATCGGCGACCTTTCACCGCCGCTCCAGGTCAAGCTCCTGCGCGTCCTCCAGGAGGGGATCATCGAGCCCGTGGGGGCGGAAGATGGCATCCGGGTGGACGTGCGCGTCATCAGCGCCACCCATAAGAACCTGCGCGAGGAACTGGCGCGCGGCAGGTTCCGCGCGGACCTGTTCTACAGGCTCTGCGTCGTTCCCATCACCCTGCCGCCGCTGCGCGAGCGCCGCGGGGACATTCCGCTGGTGGCCGAACACCTGCTTGCTCGCGCCACGGAGCAGTTGAACGTGGGGGCGAGCGTTGCCCTGTCGGAAGAGGCCATCTCCGCCATGGTGGACCACGAATGGCCGGGCAACGTGCGCGAGCTGGAGAACGCGGTCCAGTACGCCCTCATCAAGTGCAGGGAAGGCATGATCGAGCCGCAGCATCTGCCCCTCAGCGTGACCGGCTGCCGGCCGGGCCAGGCGGCCCTGATGCGAAAGCGGCGCCGGCGCAAGCTCCGCCTGGCCGCCGTGCAGCGCACCCTGGTCGAAACCGGCGGCAACCGCGCGGAGGCCGCGCGCCGCCTCGGGGTCGCCCGGGCCACGCTCTATCGGTTCCTGGAGCAGATGGGGACCGGGGAGTAGACGGACACCGCTCCCCCGGGTCAGGGCTTGCACTTCGCCCCCATTTATGCGAAAATGGCATCCGACGCCAGCGGCCTGACGGGCCGCCGGCAAGCCGCCAACAATCGTCATGCGCATCCCAGAGGGGCAAGCAGCGGGTGAGGTGGGTCCAGGCCGCCCAATAGCAGCGGACGGACTCCTGACCGAGCGCGAAGCACCCGCCCTGCACGCGCTCCACAGCACAGCCGGCTGGGGCAGGGAGCCGCCCACCAGGCGTTGATGCGCTACCTGCAGAACCCGCTCCGTTGGCCCGAGGGCGAGCGAGAGCGTCGAGGGCAAGGAGGCCGAAGCAGGCGATTCAAGGGCCGGAATCGCCGATGATGGCCGACACAGCCATTCGGCGCTCGCAGCCGGCCGAAGCCAGGATGGGGTTTTGCAGGCAGCGCCTT
>CAZXDF010000110.1:0-10651 GCA_964639345.1 uncultured candidatus Brocadiaceae bacterium
CGACTCGGTGTCAAAACCGTCTGCTGTTCCCCGGTAGACAAAGGAGTCCGTGTCATATTCGAACTCCTTGCGATAGTTCGAGAGAACCAGATCAGGAAAACCGTTGCCAGTCAGGTCCGCAGCCGCCAGTGACGTCGTGGCAAAGCCGGTCAGCCCGTATACATCGGTGACATTCTCGAATTGGCGGGGCCGGATCTGGCGAAAAACGCGCATGGCCATCGGCACCCCCGGATTGTGGTGGTCTACCCAGGCCGTGCCGAAAATGAGATCCTTCAGATGGCTTCCTCTGAGGTCGAGTGCCGCCACATCGTAGGCGCCTGCCGTAGCGAGGTCTGTACGGTCGCCCGTGAGACCGTTCGGACCTCCCCAGTACACGTAGGAGTCCAGTTCGGATGTAACGCCGTTCTCGCCGTTGACCACGATCAGGTCCGGGTAGCCGTCCCCGTCGACGTCCTCGATGCGGCTCATCCATCCGCTGTCGTTGGGCAGCTCGTGGCGCGGCCAGTCCTTGCCCGGCCCGTCGGCCTGCGTGTAGATCCACGTCGGCCCGCGCTCGATGTAGCCGTGTTCGTTCGCAAGGACGATGTCCACGTAGCCGTCGTTATTCAGGTCCGTGCGGTGGATCATTTCGATGATGCCCTTGGCGTTCACATACAGGTTGCTGCCGCCGTCATCGAAACGTCCCCGCGCGAAGTCCTCGAAACCACGATGCACCCATGCGGTCCTGTTCTCAAGCGTCATGGCAGCACCCCTCGCAAGGCAGGTCGCGGGTCATTTCTCCAGGACCATGTCTTCCCGATCTATCCGTTCGAGCATGGCCTTGAACTCCGCCGAGCCGTCGTCGTCCCAGTACTCTGTGGATACGGGCGAGTCATAGCTAAGGTCTATCTGGCGGGCCCTGTCGGGTCGACACAGGAAAGAGGGGCACGGGGGGTCGGCGATGTGGTACATCTTCGCCCCGTTCTTGAAGCTGGACTTGACGATCCACCGCTCCTTTGCGGGCGGCTTCAGGTTCTCCAGGCGCTCCAGTTCCTCCCTGTTCAGGGTGACCCCAAGGCCCGGCGCCTCCGGCACGCGCACGACCCCATTTATGGGATCGAGCCGCTCATTCACCACATCGCTCTTGAATATCTCGGCGGTGGTGATGAAGTGGAACTTGGCCGAGGGGAACGTGGCCATCATGTGGGATATCATCGCGCGGGTTATGTTGCCGCCGACGTTCTGGAGCATGAATGGCGTGTTGCCCGCAGCGAAAAGCCCGGCGCTGCGGACGGCGTGGCCGATATTTGAATGGCCCAGCATGTAAATGTCCGCCGCCCCCATCAGGACCTCGTGGGTGCATCCGAGAGTCAGATGGTGGAGCACGATGGGGAGCCGGGAGCGCTTGCGCAGCTCGACGTAGCCGGGCAGGTTCTCCCTCGGCAGGGGGTCCTCGAAGCAGCCGGCGATGGGATACTGAGCGAGGCGTTCCAGCAGGTCGACCTTGTGGTCGGTGGTGCCGTCCACGGTGAAGTCGTAGTGGATCTTGAACCCCTCGGGCGCCACCGCCTGCATAGCCTCGGTCTGATCGAAGACGTTCTCGAAGGGCGAGATGTGGTACTTCATCCACGTGAAGCCCCCGGCCGCATAATGCTTGACCACCTCCGCCATTCGCTGAGGATCGGCAGCCACCGTCCAGCTTCCCATCGGGACCCAGGAGCGGTGCTTCGGCCCGAACAGCTTGTGGACGGGCACGCCGACGGCCTGGCCCATCAGATCGTACATCGCCGTACCCAGCGCGAACGATGTCTCGTCCCCGATCCAATCGAAGGGGCTGGTGCCGATGTACTGCTCGACGACTTCCTGCGGAGTCGCCTTTGCCGACTCGCCGAGCCCGACGAGCCCGTCGTCGGTGTGAACGACGTAGACGGTCCTCTTCCAACTCGCCCCCCAGTGGTGGGTGAGCTGGTAGGCTTGCCAATCTTCGAACTCGGGCCCGATTTCATGGACCTCTATGTCAGTAACCTTCATCAGCATCCTCCCGTTAAACAAGAATCCGACCTTGTCATCCTCCAGGACAACGGCGCTCACCGGCCCGCGCTTTCAGAGTTCCCATATCGGTCGGTCGCTTTCCTGAAGCCGCTTCCACAGCCCGTCGAACCCGTCGCTTCCGTCGTCCTCCCATTCGTCGATCCGCACGCCCGGGACGAACGGCTCTTCCACGCCGAGCTTCATGAGGTGCTCGGCCTCCCAGAGGTTCCGGTAATAGTGCTCGACGCCTCCCGGGAAGGTGAGCACGGCGATGTGCCGGGGCCACTCTGGGACGGGCGTATGCCTGTAGCGCTCAATCGCCTCCTCATCCAGCTCCACGCCCAGGCCGGATCCTTCAGGCACCTTCATGAATCCCCGATGGACTTCCTGCGGCTCCACGATCAGGTCATCTTCGCGCGTGTGGCTGAGAGTAACGCCAGGCAGCGTCGCCGTCGGCATCACTGCCGCGAGCTGGAGCTGGAATGCCGTAGTTATTCCGGTGCCCACGTATTGGAGCACGATGGGCGTGTTGGCCGCGCCGAAAATCCACCCCGCGGCCAGGGCGCTCCGAACGTCCTCGTGCCCGCACAGGGCGCCGTCGATGTCGCCGGCCCTGAGCGCGAGCCACGGCCCCGAAACCTGGTGCGACGGTCCGTCGGATAGCATCCATACCCCGTGAAGGTAGAAGGGAATGCTGATCTCCGCGCGCAGCCGGCGCCAGCCTTCGAGGTCGTTCGGGCAGATCGGATCCTCCAGGCCCTTGACGACCGGGTAATTCTCCAGCTCGCGCAGGACTGGCAGGGCCTTCTCGACGGTGAGCAAGCCGCCGTTGAAATCATATTCCACGCCGAAGTCCGGCGGCGCCACCTCCTGAATGGCGCGCGACTGCTCAACCACGTCGAAGTAACCCTTACCCTTGCACTTGGCGCTGCGATAGCCGCGCTCGACGGCTACCCTGACCTCCTCGGCAGTGTCCTCGGGCGACATGCTCGGCATCCACCAGCCCATGGCCGCCCAATCGCGCACCTGCTGGCCCATCAGCTTCCATGCCGGCACGCCCAGGTGCTTGCCCATCAGGTCGTAGCAGGCCATGTCGAGGTTGTAAGGCCCCGGACCCATGACGTGGTCGAACGGATCGGTGCCGATGTAAGGCTCCAGCCTCGCCTGCTCGAGGGGAGGGTGCGACCCCTCTCCCAGGCCGATGAGGCCGGCATCGGTGTGGAACTTGTAGATCGTCACATCTTCGGACATGCCGAAGTAGTGGTACCTCTTGCGAATGCGCTCCTCGTATGGAACGCGCAGCGGGATGACCTCGATCTCCGTGATCTTCATCGGGCCTCGCCGCAGCAGGTTATCGACTCGCAGCCCGGCGCGGGCGGAGCCTCAGTAAGAATTGAGGATCGGCGGCTCGCGCCCTATCTTCTCCCAACCGGCCACGTCGCCGCCCACCAGGCGGTAAGGCTGAGGCAGGATGCGCAGCGATCGGTCTTCCAGGGGAAGGTGGACCCGCTCGTGGTCGCGCGAGGCGGAGAGTTTCATGGCTATGGCGATCTCCAGGGCCTGCCGGTGGTCGTGGCCGGTGCACACAACCTCACCGCCCGTGTCGAACGCTTCCAGGAGGCGCCAGACGGCCGGCGGGACGAGCCGCTCACTCGGGGCCCGGAAGAACTGCGGAAAGATCGGGGTGGACCTGACGCCAAGGCCCTGCACCAGCACGGGCTCGGGACCGGCGATCCATACCTGTCCGTTCTCGCCCGAGGCCCAGGCAAAGCAGGATACGCCCCCCTCGGGCGGCGGCTCGGGCACCTCGCAGATAATGCCCCCGGAAAGCCCCAGGCGCCCGTAAGCTCCGCTGTCAAGCTCCCAGTCCTCCGCCCCCGGCGGCGCCCACCACGCCGGGTCGCGGGGCAGCGTCCAACCCTCAACCCATTCCACTTCCATGTCCGTCAGAGAGCGCATTATTGTTAGCTCGACACACCCCGCCCCGGACACCTCGCGGCGGAATCCCCCCGGGATGGACGCCGCGGTGAGCCGCCCGATGTTCCCGGCCCGCACCCACTCTACCGCTTCAATCTGATGAAGGGCCGCCCAATAGGCGTTGCCGCAGCCAAACGCCGTGCCCCGCTCGCGGCACACGCGCACCATGTCATCCGCCTCCTGCAGCGACACGGCTATGGGCTTCTCGCACGATACCACCTTGACGCCGGCTTCTGCGCAGGCGATGACCGCCGCCGGGGCCTCCGACACCGGCAGGATTACGGAGACGATGTCCGGGACCTCCCTGGCCAGCAGCTCATCCACCGTGTCGTAGACGGCCTTCGCGCCGTAGTGATCCGCGAATTGCTGCCTGCGGTCCCGGGCGCGGTCCACCAGGGCGATGATCTCGCAGTCCGGGTGCTCTGCGTAGACCTGCATGTACCACCGACCCCACGTGCCGGCTCCGCCTACCACTGCAACCCTGTAATGCTTCTCTTTGCTCATCTGCGATTTCCTTGACAGTTCGTCGCGCGAAATCTCGACCTTGTGAATCACGGCAATCCAGCCAATGGCAGGCGCTGCCGCGGCAGGCCTGGTCACTCCTCCGAGGAGAACCCGGCGGGGAAGATCGGCCCGATCTCGCCGAGCGTGGCCCTCGCCTCCTCGATGTAGGACCCGATGCGCCGCCGCTCACGCTCCACGACCGCCGGATCCTTGGTGTACTCTGTCTTGCAGGCCGACACGTCGGGGTTGACCTTCAGCGCCTGCTCCGCGCGGTCCACAAGCTCCGGCGAGAAGTCCGCCTTGTTGAGTTTCGCCACGTAATCGCGCAGGATGCAGAGGTAGTCGTAATCGTCGGCCCCGTCGCGCAGGTTCTCCAGCCTGATGCTGCTCCAGGGCTCGCCGCCCGGCCCGGGGTAGACGATCAGCCCGTCATTGTGCGAATACGGCAGGACGGTGTTCGGGCACCAGGGCCGGTTCGGCCACTTCTCCTCGGGCGTGTCGCCCATCGTGTTCGGCTGGTTCGGCCCGTGCGGCGCGACATGCATGGCGTTCCAGTAGAGGTATCCCGAGATGTTGTACTGGAAGAGTTGCCAGCCGAGGATGCGGGGCTCGATCTGACCGGAATCGAGCTGGCAGTTCGCATAGGGCGCTTCCGGCCGGCAGCAGGAATACCAGTGGACCTCGTCGCCCTGAGCCAGCCTCTCCTTGAGTGAGTCCGAACTCTCGTCCGACGGGTAGACCCATACCTTGACCAGGTCCTCGAGGTATGGAGATGGATAGATTCCGGCGGCCTGTCCCTTGACCAGGGGGATGGTGGCGATGTTCTTGCGAATGTCCTTCGCGCGCTCGATGAGCGTCTCGCGCGGCCACTCCCCCGCGACGTACCGGTAGGCGATGTCCTCCCAGCCGTTCTTCACGATGACGGGCCAGGTGTCCTGGTGGATCTGAAGGTGCGACACGCCCAAATCGAGAACCTTCTTGTAGAACCGCTCGAAGTAGTCCAAGTCCGGCGGCTCGCCCTCGGCCCTCGGAGGCTCAGGCAGGCCCGAGGCTATCCCGTAGCTGGCGAGCAAGAGCACGGCCCTCTGCACGTGCTCGTGCACCTCCTCGGGACTGAGCCAGTTGTAGAACTCCGTCCAGCCACCCCCTCCTCCCATGGTCCAGAGGCGCAGGATCCGCTGACGGGGCAGGCTGAACTTGAAGACCCGAAGCTCGATGTCGATCTCCACCGACTGCGGGCCCTCACCCTCCACGTCGGCATGCACCACGACCGATCCACGGAAGAGCCTGTACCAACGGCGGTAGAGGCTCTTGTTGCGCGCCCGCGTGTCGGGCGGCACCTTCAGCGCGAGCCAGATCGGCTGAACCATCCCCGGCTCGACCTCGAAGCGGCTCTCCGCCGTGAGAGGCTCCAGAGGGTCCGGATACCACCCCGGGCGGCTCGTCTTGCCGGAAGACGGCCATTCGATCTCGACGTAGTGGACCTTCGAGACCTTGAACGCCGCCCCCGGGATAGGCGGACCCTCGACAAGCGCGTGGCTGCTTTCGGAGACGGGATCTTCGCTCACCTCCCAGGACTTCAGGTCCTTCACGTCGACGCGGACGTTTCGCAGTCTCTTCTCGCCCGCCATAATGACTACCTGCCCGCTGGTCCAACCGTTCATGGCGGCGGAAAGCTCGAGCGGCGTGCCGACCGGGCCGTCGAACGGCCGGTCCCGAAAAACTCTCTGCATTGACGACGCGGAGGCGAGTGCGAACGACATGACCAAGTGCTCCTTCTCGTGGGGTCTGCGAGTTCGAGGGGCGCCGCCTACAGACCCCAGCCTGCGGCGACGCTGCGACAGATTCTTGCCAGCTCGGCCGGGGTCTCCCCGTAGCGGCCGTGCAACGGTTCAAACGTCCACGTGCCCCCGTAGTTGACTTGCGCAAGCGCAGAGCGAATCGATTCCCAGTCGAGGCCGCCCTGCGTGGGCACCCAGTGATTGTCCTGCGGATCGTCGTGGTCGACGTCCTGCAGGTGCGTGCCCCCGAGCCGGCAGCCGGCCAGACGGATCTCTTCGGCCGGGTCGATCTTCATTGTCCATGCATGACCGGTGTCGATGACGAGGCCAAGGGCCTTTGCGGGGTATGAGTCCACAAGGGGCCTGAGCTCCTTCATGGTCAGGAATGGGTACTGGCACTCGTAGGGCAGGTTTTCCAGGAGCATCCGGGTGCCGGCCTGTTCGGCGACGGGAATGAGGTCGTCCAGCGACCTGAGGACGGCGTCATGCATGAGCTGCGGGATATCCGGGGCCTCCGCCTCGGGGACGAACATGGGGTTCGGAATCGCGTGGATGACAACGCCGGACGCGCCGATGGCGCCCGCGAACCGGATGTAGTCCGCCAGCACTTCGACCTTCTCCCGCCGCCAGCCCTCCTCCGGGGCCCCAAGGACATTCGTGCGCAAGGGGGCGTGAACGGTGCAGCCGGAGAAGCCGCGAGATTCCAGTCGAGAACGGAAGTCGAGCAGCGCCTTGCCCGTGGGCACCTCCGCCAGATGGGGTTCCTGGCCTAGGATTTCCGCCTGCGGGAACCCAGCGGCGGCGACGCCGTCAAGGGCCGCCTCCACCCCGCGGTCCGTGAAGCCTGACGTGCTGTAGCTGATCTTGCTCATGAATTGGCGTCCCGCCCTTCCCTTCCGCGAGTTCTCGCCCTGCACGATGGAGCGGATGTGAACCGCGGCTGCCCGCGTTTACAGGCAGCCCTGCCGCCGGCAGCGCCGATTGACGGCCGCTCGTGGAGCAATGTATCCCCGACGCTCACATCCGTCAAGCACATTGGCCCTCTGGGCTGAGGCAGGCCAGAGCCCGCAGGCGCGGCAGCTTCACCGTCCCCGGGGGGTCAGCATCAACCCAGGACATCCCTCGGAACAGACGCAGGAGCATTGACCGGCACTCGCGGGACCAGTACACTACAGAAGGAACGGCGCTGATGCAACGGTGATGACGGCAAGTGGGAAACCTCGATTCGAAAGGGGCTATCGTGCTGCTGCGCGAACATTGCGACAGGGTAAACGAGGTCGTCAAGAGGGACGATATCCGGGGCGTCTACGGCAAGGACATCGACTGCGCGTTCGCCCGCCGTCTGGGGCGCGCCCTGGCAGTCACATTCCGTCAGGCCACGGCGGTCCTGCCGGTCAACGTCGTCGTCGGGCACGACATGCGCTTGAGTGGTCCGGCGCTGGCGGAGGCGGTGGCCGACGGACTGGAGGCGGGCGGATGCCGAGCCATCCGCATGGGCCTCGCCGGGACGGAACTGGTCGGATTCCTGCCCGCCCACTACTCAGACGTCATAGACGGCGGCGTGATGATCACCGCCAGCCACAACCCGGCCGACAACAACGGGTTCAAGTTCTTCGGCCGATGCGGACAGCCCCTGCCACTCGCCCGCGACTTCGTCCCCCCCCTGCCTGAGGACGAGCTGCTGCGCGTGGCCCTCGCCGTGAAGAAGTCCAGCATCCCACGGCACCTTGGCTGGAAGGATTTCGCCCCGGACTATATCCGTACGGCCATCGAAAAGGGCTCTCTGGACCTGGCAAGGGCGGCCCAAGGCGCTAGCGCCCCGCTCCGCGTGGCCGTGGAGGCGGGCAACGGCATGGGGGCGGTCATCGCTAGGGAGGTCGCGGCCCTCACGCCGGAGTTCAGTTGGACCTTCTCAAACGCGACCCCCGACGGCCGCTTCCCGAAGATCGTGCCGAACCCGCTGAAACCGGAATACCAGGCCATGGTCGCGGAGTTGGTGCGCAAGAGCGGCGCCCACGTGGGGCTGTGCTTCGACGGGGATGCGGACCGGGTGGCCCTGGCCGACGAAAACGGCGAGATGGTCTCCCCGCCGCTCCTGGCCACGCTGGTGGGCATGCGGCTGCGCGAGAAGTTGGGCGTCGCCGAGAAGATCGCCCACAACCTGTCGTCGAGCTGGGTGGTGGCCGACACCCTGGGCGATCGCAACAACGTCACGGGCGACGGCCCGACGGTTATCTCGGCCGTGGGCTACAGCAAGATCAAGGTCCTCCTGCACAATCGGCCCGACATCGCCTTCGCAGCCGAGCACTCGGGGCACTACATGTTCCGCGATTTCTACTGCGCCGACAGCGGCATGCTCGCCGCCCTGATTATGCTCGAGGTGGCGGCCGAGCTGCACGCCCGGGGCGAGCCGCTCTCGTCTGCGCTTACTGGGCTGAGGGGCCGGTACTACGAATCCGGCGAGTTGAACTTCCGCCTGCCCGAGGGCCGTTCGGTCGAGGGCCTCATCGCCCAGGCCGTCGAGGCCTTCCGCGACGAGGCCGTCAACATATACGCCACCGGTGAGGGGGGCGTGGAGAAGATCGACACCTATCCCCCGCCCTTCGCGCAGGCCGGCGCCGACGTGCGTTTCGAGGCAAAGGACTGGTGGTTCGTCATGCGGGCCAGCGGCACGGAGTCCATCTGCCGCCTGTGCATCGAGGCCGATGCTGACCGAGCCCTGATGGAACGGAAGCGCGACGCACTGGTGCGCATCATCGGGCCCGAACTGCAAATCTGAGCGACGCGCCGTCAACCTTGTGCTTATTGTGTAGGGCGCTTGAGGGAAAAAAGCCTTGACAAACTCCGTGCAGTGCGCATAATGGGATGTTTGCCAGCGGCGAACTGACACCGAGACGTAGATGGGGTTGTGTGGCGGCTCTTGTCCGCAGACGATGCAGCCAGCTTTGAATGACACCTTCTGAGCATCGAAGAGTCACCGGTGGGCGCGACCATTGGGACATACGAAACAGCAGTATGCCTGTTCGGCCTCGTCGGGTCTTCGGTTCCGACGGGGTTATTTTTGTGCCTGCCCGACCGCGCTGCCCGTCTCACGTATAGTGCTGGGGGATGGCACTCGCAAGCTTCCAGGACGCGAGGGGCCGCTGCTCCCCGTGCGGATTCCATCTGACGCGTCAACCTCAATGGGCCCAGTTATCGGCCGCGGGCGCGGACCTGCCGGATGCAACGGGTCTCGCCACCCTATGCATCAACTAAGGAGGAACCGGCTGGCGGCAAGCCTTGCCGAACCATCACACCGAGGAGGAGGCACATGATGCAGGGCAAACACAGGTCGGAGGCGGAGGTATGCGTGCGCATCGATGAGTTGGTGGAGACGTTCGAGGCCAAGCTCCAGGACTCGCAAGAGGCGTTGAAGCGCATCAAATGGCTCTTCGGGAAGGGGGCGGAGCCCGCGCCGGGTGACGACGGGGAGAAGAAACCCTCGGGTGCCGACGGCGGTTGAAAGGCCCCAGCGACCTAAGCCATCGCGGCTGTGCGGTCGGCCGTCTGCCGGCCGAGAACCGGTCGATCAGGGAGCAATGTGCGCTTCGCTTCCTCCCGACAAGACCGACACGACGTTCTGCGCTGCCATGATGCCCATTCTCTCAATCGCCTCTTGTGTGTGTGAGCCCATGTGAGGCGACGTGATGATGTTTTCGAGCTCGAGCAACGGACTACCGGCAGGCGGTTCTTGCTGATAAACGTCCAGCGCAGCGCCCGCCAAATGTCCCTCCCTGAGCGCCTCTGCGAGTGCGGTCTCATCCGTGATCTCACCCCGTGACGTGTTGATAAGGTATGCGCCGCTCTTTACGAGCCGCAGGTTCTCGCGGCTGATGAGTCCGCGTGTTTCGTCCGTAAGCGCCACGTGCAGCGATATGAAGTCGGACCGCTTCAGGAGCTCTTCCAGAGAAACCAGGGCGACGGCTTCGAGACCCTTGTCAACCCGGCAGACGAAGGGATCGCTGGCGATGACCTTCATACCGACGCCCAGTGCGAGGCGGGCAACGATCCTGCCGATCGTGCCGAGCCCTACGATCCCCAATGTTCTGCCCCCGAGTTCGATGCCCGACACTCGTTGCCATCGCCCGGACTTCGTGATGCGGTCGGCCTTTGGGATGTTCCTTGCGAGGCTGAAGACAAACCCCATCGCCAGCTCCGCCACCGCCCGGCTGTTGGCCCCAGGAGTGAACGTGATAACGATGCCGTTCTTTCGCGCGGCATCAAGATCGATGTTGTCCAGACCCGCACCGTATTTCGAGATCACCCGGAGCTTGTCGGCGGCGGCGATTACGTCGGCTGGGACCGGATCGATCCCGACAATGAAGGCGTGCTTGCCGACG
>CAZXDF010000111.1:0-5705 GCA_964639345.1 uncultured candidatus Brocadiaceae bacterium
CCCTGCTCGACGATGCGCCCGGCCTTCAGGACAACGATCATGTCGGCAAAGCGCACCGTTGAGAGCCGGTGCGCGATCACGAACGCGGTGCGCCCTTTCAGGAGCTTGCTCAAGGCCCTTTGCACGAGCCGTTCCGACTCATTATCCAGGCTCGAGGTGGCCTCGTCCAGGATCAGAATGGGAGCGTTCTTCAGCAGAGCGCGGGCGATGGCCACGCACTGCCTCTGCCCCCCGGAGAGCATATCCCCCCTCTCCCCCACGGGCGTGTCGGACCCGCTCCCGATGAATGCGCGCAGGTTGGCGGCTTCGATCGCCGCGGCAACTTCCCGGTCGGTGGCGTCACGCCTTCCGTAGCGAACATTCTCGGCGACGGACCGATTGAACAGGAACGGATGCTGTCCGACGATGGCGATCTGCCTGAGCAGGCTCTCGTGTGTGATGCCGCGCAGATCGACGCCGTCGATCTCCACGGCGCCCCGGGCCGGATCGTAGAAGCGGGGTATGAGGTCCAGCATCGTCGACTTGCCCGCGCCGGTCTCCCCCACGACCGCGCAAACCTTGCCCGCCGGCACATGGAGGTCGATGTCCCGAAGCACGTGCCGATCGTCCTGGTAGGCGAACCAGACGTTTCGGAAGCGGATGTCTTCGCCGACGCCTTCGAGCGTCACCGCATCCGGGGCGTCATCGAAGTCGACCGGCTGATCAATGAGCTCGAAGATGCGCTCCAGGGCCCCCCTGTTGACCTGAATGACGTTGTAGCACTTCACGGTTCGCCTTATGGGCCCTACGACAAACCAAAGGGCCGCCACGACGACGAGAAGTTCGGGCGGCTTAATCGTCCCGGCCGTGACGTACCGGCCGCCCAGCAGCAGCATCAGGGCGGCAACCGCGGCGAGAAAGCTCTGGATAATCGACGCTGACCATGCGCGCTCCGTAACCATCTTGGTAACGCGCTTTAGCTGCTGGCGGTTGGCCTCCTGGAACTCCGCGCTCTCTTCCTCCTCCATGCCGAAGGCCTTCACCACGCGAATCCCGGCGAACATCTGGTTGAGCGCGTCCGTTATGTCCCCGAGCCTCGCCCGCACCTTCCGCCCGTGCTTGACGATTCGTCTGCCGAACCGGACCATCAGCGCTCCCAGCACCGGCACCACCACCAACGCGAGCAGGGTCAGCTTCGGGCTGATGTAAAGGGCGCCAAGAAAGAACCCGCAGGCCTTGAGCGGCTGCACCAGAATGTCGGAGAAGACCATACGGGTCACCGCCCGCGTGGTCGACACGTCGTTTGTGACGCGACTGATAAGGTCGCCCGTACGCCGGAACGTGAAGAATGACAACGACATGCGTGAGAGCTTCTCGAACAGGGCGATCCGAATGTCCGCCATTACAAGCCACGTGATCCGCCCCGTGGCATAGGTCTGCACGAATACGGTCAGCCCCCACATCGGCGCCACAAAGAACAGTATCAGGTAGGCAATGTGCTTGAACCGATCCGGGCCGGGCCCCACGTATTCGGCCAGTTTACTGATCGGCCCCACGTGCAACAGTCGCCGCTCGAGCCTGTCGCGCATGTCGTCAAGCGCGTGCGCCAGGCCCCTTTCGCGCGCGCCCCCCTCGACCTGCTCCTCCGGCTGCGTCGCCGCCGTGCCCACATCCTGGGCAGGCGCCCGGCCCATCCCTTCCAGGACCGGCTTCAGCACCACCACGCCCACGGCGGCGGCCAGGGCATACATGAATGTCGCCAACATGGCCACCAGCACCAGTTTCCAGTGCGGCAGCACGTAGCGCACGAAACGGCGGAGCGTCAGGATCTGGCCGTAGGGATCGGATTTGCCCATCTCGCGTCCGCGCAATATCGTTCCGTTTATCGGCGCAGCCCCTCGGCTGCCGAGCTTATCATAGGTACGAGCGGGCGCCCCGGTCAAGAGTGCGTCGAACCGCGCGCCGCGGTCGAGGCGTGGCCGTCAGCCCTGCCTGGGCTTGCGGACGCCCTTGCGAATGCCGCAGGCACTGCGCGCGATAGCCCAGGAACCGAAGTGCTTGCAGGCGGCGCTGTAGAGCGCCGAGTGATGCCCGCGCATGTGCGGGGACGCCATGTCCTCGCCCGCCTGCCACAGACAGCGGATCTCTTTCCTTATGCGCGCCTTGTCCCAGCGGCGGCGCTTGTAGACGGCCGCCGGGTCGACCCCGGCCGCCCGGAGCGCTACATCCCATCCCGCGTAGCGCTTGAGGGCGGCGTTGAAGAGCCTGGAGTCCTCTGCCTGCATGGTCTTCGCATTTAGAGCGAGGCCGCCCCGCGCGCGCTCGCGGATGCCGGCAAGGACCTTCTCACAGTCCCAGGCCTCGTAACGCCTCACCTCGCCCGGCGCGGTGCCTGCTGCCCGTAGCGCCGCGTCCCAACTGTCGAACCCGGAACGCCGGATGGCTGCGTACGCCAGGGCGGCGTAAGTGGGATGTCTCACCATGCTCGTCCAGGACAGGTCAACCCCCTGCCGGCGGACCCCCTTTATCGCCTCGACAATCAGCTCGCGGTTCCATTTCGGAAGCTTGCGCACGTCCCGGTCGTAATTGATCCCGGCCGCCTCAATGGCGCCCTTCCAGCTTCCGAAGTGGCGTTTCGCACCGCGCAGCAGGCTGCGGTCGCGGGCGGCGGTGCAGGTGTAGGAAAGGTCCTCGCCCGCAGACCTAAGCTCAGAGATGCGGGCGATGATCTCTTCTCTCGTCCATTGGGCGTGGCGTCTACTGGAACGCAAGGGCTCGGCTCAATTCTGATCTGAGGGCATGAGAGTGTTCGCGACCGCCCCCCCCTTCCCGGCACCATTCAGCAGGTGGCAGGCCTCACGGAATACCGCATCGACCGGAATCCGCGTCATGCAGATCGGATCCCCACAGCGGCGTCGCGTGCATGGGCGGCAGTCCACCGGCGCACTTACCACCGCGCTTCGCCCCCCTCGGGGCCCCGTCAGAGCGGCGTCCTTGGGACCGTACAGAGCCACGACCGGCACCCCAAGGGCTGCGCTGATGTGCAGCGGCCCCGTATCGCTCCCGACAAACAGGTCCGCCTGCCTCAGCAGCGCGATCAGGCCCCGCAGGTCCTTCAGCTCGGGCGCCGGCACGCCCCGCCGCGCCATCCCCGCGACGACGCGCTGCGCAAGGTCGCGCTCGCCCGGCCCCCACGTGACCATCACGCCCGCGCCCCGCTCACGGGCCAGATGCTCGCCCAACTCCGCGTATCGCTCCGCAGCCCAGCGCTTGAAGACGCCGAACCGACTCGTGCCGGGGTGCATGAGGACCAGAGGCCGAGGCAGGCCCGCGCAGGCGTCCCGGGCGACCCGCTCATGTTCCGCGTTCCGAGGCAGCACGGCCGGCACGAAACGCGGAGATATGCCCAGCGACCCGAGAAGCGCCAATGCCTGGTCGACGCGATGGCACGCGCTCGCCGCAGGGCTGACGCGGCGGTTCTGCACCAGCCAGCTCATCTCGCGCGACAGGGGCGGGCCGAAGCCGATGCGCGCGCCGGCCCCCGCGCACGCCACCAGCCATGCGCTCTTGATGCTGCTCTGGAAATCGAGCGAAACGTCGAACCTCCTCCCCCGAAGCCGCCGGCCGAGCGCCAGGGTCCGGGAGCACAGCTTCGGCCAGCACAGAGGGTTCCGGAGCCATTTGCCCCATGCCTTCCGGGGCGTGGCGATCACTTCGTCCACGTGCGGGTGGCCCTCGAGAAGGCCTGCAAAACGGTCCTCAACAATCCACGTGATATGCGCCCGGGGCCGTTCCTGGCGAAGTAGAGAAAGTGCGGGAAGGGCATGGACCACATCGCCCAGGCCGCTCAAACGGATACACATGATCTTTTCCGGCCGCTCTTGCTCCGTGGCAACCATGAGGAATGGCGCTCCGACGCATGGGATTGTATCGGATGCTCCCCGATAGTGCAATAGGTATTTACCCCTACCGCCCTCTCGGACACTGCCCGCTGCTGATTGCTCTTACTAGCCATAATACGACCCCCGAATCATCAGGTCAATCAAGTTGCACGGCGCCCGATCACCCCCGGCTTGTGGGTTGCACGGCGGATCGCTTAGAATGGCCCCTCCGGCCACAATCCGTGTGGGCCGCACATTTGCCCCCGAACTGCCGCCATGCATCCCGACGTCATCAGATTGCTGGAGTTCGACACCGTCAGGCACATCCTGGCGGGTTTCACCTCGTCCGGGCCGGCGCGGGAGCTTGCGCTCGGGCTGGAGGTGCTGGAGGACACCGATGAGATCGACCTTGCGCTCACGCAGACGGCCGAGATGCTCCAGGCCTCGGAGCGCGAGTTCCGCACCCCTGCCGGGGGGGTGCCGGACGTGCGGGAACACGTCCTGCGTGCCGCCGCGGGGGGCGGGCCGCTGGAGGGCCAGGCGCTCTGGCACGTCGCCACGCTCTGCGAGGCTGCCACGGGCGTGGCGGCCGGCCTGGCGCGCGTGGCGCAGGGCTATCCGTCGCTGGGCGCGCTCGGCGCTCGCATCCCGCCGGTGAAAGATGTGGAGAAACGTGTCAAGGCGGCCGTGGACGCGAGCGGACGGGTCATGGACAAGGCCAGCCCGCGCCTGGCCGAGCTGCGGCGGCGCATCCTCGCCCTGCGCCGCAAGATCGAGGACACCCTCGTCTCACTGATCCACAACCGCAGCATTGCCCCGCACCTCCAGTACCCCAACCCGCGCCTGCATCACGACCGCTACGTGCTGCCCGTGAACGCCAAGCGCCGCTCGGGCGTCAGGGGCATCGTCCACGGCACCTCCGACAGCGGCGCCACCGTCTACGTCGAGCCCATCCAGATCATCGACGACGGCAACGAGCTGAGCGAGGCAGTGGGCGCCGAGGAGGAGGAGGTCGAGGCCATCCTGTGGGGGCTGACGCGCGTCGTTGCCGATGCCTCCGAGGACCTGCTGACGGCCCAGGGGGTGCTGGCGGAGGTTGACCTGCTCGTAGCCAAGGTGGGCATGGCGCGCCGCTACCGCATGAGCAGGCCGACGGTCAGCCGCGGGCGACTGCTCGAACTCAGGGAGGCCCGCCACCCCATCCTGCTATGGCTCACTGAGCAGGCCGGCGAGGACGAACTCACGCGCCGGGAGCCGGACTTCGGCGCCGTCGTGCCGCTGGACATCCATCTCGGCGACGAGTTCGACGTTCTGGTCGTCACCGGGCCGAATACCGGCGGCAAGACGGTGGTGCTGAAAACGCTGGGCCTCGTGTGCCTGATGGCGCGCAGCGGGCTCTACGTGCCGGCCGAGCACGCGATCGTGCCCCTCTACAACGCGATCCACGTGGACATAGGCGACGAGCAGAGCCTGGAGCAGAGCCTCAGCACCTTCAGCTCGCACATGGGCCGCATCATCCGCGTGCTCGGCTCGGCGACCGACGAGAGCCTGGTGCTGCTCGATGAACTCGGCGCCGGCACCGACCCGACCGAGGGCGCGGCCCTGGCGCTGGCAGTGCTCCAGGAGATGGTGAGGCGGCGGTGCTCGGCGATTGTCACGACCCATCTGGGGCGGCTCAAGACCTTTGCGGGCGCCTGCCAGCAGGCCGAGAATGCCTGCGTGGAGTTCGACGTCGCCACCCTGCGCCCCACCTACGAGTTGACGATAGGCTCGGCGGGCAGCTCCAACGCCCTCGAGATAGCCGGCCGCCTGGGAATGCCGGACGCGCTGCTCCAGGAGGCGCGG
>CAZXDF010000112.1:0-4755 GCA_964639345.1 uncultured candidatus Brocadiaceae bacterium
GTGATGGCCGTGAATCTGAGGAGCTGCTTCTTCCTGGCGCAGGCCGCGCTGCCGCACATGGAGAAGCGGGGCGGGGGGGCGGTGATACTGGTTTCAAGCTGTTCGGCCAAACTCGGCTATCCCGGCCTGACGGACTACGCCGCTTCCAAGGGCGGCATCGAAGCGATGGTCCGCAGCCTCGCCTGCGACATGGCCCCGGCGAACGTGCGGGTCAACGCGATCGCGCCCGGCACCACCAAGACGCCCATGACGGAGGGCCTGTGGGGCGACCCTGCGAAGCGCGCTGCGCATGAGGCGACGATTCCGCTCAGGCGCCTGGCCGACGTGAACGATCAGGCGATGGCCACGCTGTTCCTGGCAAGCGATCTGTCCGCCTACATCACGGGCGCGGTGCTTCCCGTCGACGGGGGCCTCACCGCGATGCAGCAGGACTTCATCGATCTGGAGCTGAGAGGCTGGTGACGCGCAACCCTTAAAGAACGGGCGAGGCGCGCAGCATGAAAGGAGGCAACTCGTGGGCAAGCTGGAGAACAAAGTGGCGATCGTCACCGGCGCCACCAGCGGGATGGGGCGGGCGATTGCCGAACTGTTCGCGCGGGAGGGCGCTGCGGTGATCGTTGGCGGACGCAACCGCGAGCGCGGCGACGAGGTCGTCGGCGGCATCCGCGCCGAGGGCGGGAACGCCGAGCTCTGCCTCGGCGACATCAGCACATGCGAGGGCAACGAGGCGCTCGTGCAGAAGGCCGTGGCGGCCTTCGGCGGCGTCGACATCCTCGTGCCGAACGCCGGCAGCCTCGGCCTCGGCTCGGTGACGGAGGTGCCGCTCGAAACGTGGCGCGAGACGATCGCCACGAACCTCGACGCGGTCTTCTTCCTCGCGCGCCTCGGCATCCCGGAAATGCATAAGCGCGGCGGGGGGAGCATCGTCGTCAACGGTTCCATCGCCGCGTTCCATTGCTTCCCGAATCACCCCGCTTACTGCGCCTCCAAGGGCGCTCTCATCCCCCTGGTCAAGCAGATCGCCATCGACTACGGGCCCGAGATCAGAATCAACCTCATCTGCCCGGCGCAGGTGGATACGCCGCTTCTGCGGTATTCGGCCCGTGCGTTTCCCGAGCCCGACAAGATCATCCAGGAGGTGGCGGACGGGATGCCGATGAAGCGGATCGGCGTGCCCGAGGACATCGCGAAGGCCGCGCTGTTCCTTGCGAGCGACGACGCCTCGTGGATCACCGGGACGGCCCTCACGATTGACGGCGGCGCGATGTGCGGCGGGTGAGCCGGGCGACCCGCGCCGAAGGCGCCCGGGCTCTGAAGGTTCACGGCACGGACGGCAGCCTTCGCCGCCGGTGTCACAGAGAGGTGCAGGATTGGTAAAGGCAGCGACGATACCGGCGCCGAACCGACCGGTCGAGGTGCGGGAGTATCCGCGGCCCGAGCTTGAGGATGGGGCGGCGCTGCTGCGGACGGCCTACAGCGAGGTCTGCGGCACGGACGTTCACCTCCAGGACGGCCGGCTGCCGGGGGCGCCGTACCCCCTCATCCCCGGCCATGCGAACGTGGGTTACATCGAGGAGCTGCGGGGCGAGGTGCGGGACGCCGACGGCCGGCCCCTGCGCGGCGGGGAGTTGGTCACGTTCCTCGACGTGCATGGCACCTGCGGCCAGTGCTGGCACTGCTTGGTCGCCAGGGCCAGCACGCGTTGCCCGCACCGGAAGGTCTACGGGATAACGTTCGGCGCCGAGGACGGCCTGCTGGGAGGATGGAGCGAGTACGTGTACCTGAAACCCGGCGTGCGGATCATCCGCCTTCCGGAGGGCCTGTTGGCGGAAACCGTGATCGGCGGCGGCTGCGGCCTGCCCACGGCGCTGCACGCCGTCGAGCGCTCGGGCATCAGGATCGGCGACATCGTGGTGGTCCAGGGCACCGGGCCGGTCGGGCTGAGCGCCATCGCGCTGAGCCGGCTGCGCGGCGCCTGCCGGATCGTCGCAATCGGCGCCCCCCGGGTGCGGCTCGAGGCGGCCCGGCGCATGGGGGCGGACGTGTGCCTGGACGTGGGAACGACCGGCGTCGGGGAAAGGCGCGCCGCTGTCCTGGAGGTTTCGGGCGGCCGGGGGGTGGACGTCGCAATCGAGGCTACCGGTAACCCGGCGGCCATTCCCGCGGGCCTGGACTTGGTGAGGGACAACGGCTGTTACACGGTCGTGGGCCAATACACCGATCACGGGCCGGTGCAGATCAATCCCCACAGCCAGATAAACAAGAAGCACGTGGACATCCGCGGCGTGTGGGGCATCGACTTCTCTCACCTCTACCGGGGCATCCTGGTCCTGGGGCGATACAACCCCGAGTTCCGCTGGGAGAAACTTATCTCCCACCGCTTCGGCCTGGCGGAGGCCAACGAAGCGCTCGAGTGCGTGCGGTCGGGCGATGCGATCAAGGCCGTCATCCGCCCGTGAGCGAGGGCTTCACGGGGAACTTCACGGTCAGCGAGGTGCCTGTGATCGCTAGCGCACCAGAAACCCCGGTCGGGCACATGGGTTGGCCGTAAGGCGAAGACACGGGGTGGCAGAGCAGGAGGCGCGTCAGGAGGCGGACCGGGTGGTCAGCTCGACGAGCCCCTCCAGCGTCCGGCGGGCACTTCCGGAGTCTATGGAGTCGGTCGCGGCGCCGACGCCTTCCCCGACCGAGTTGACCTTGCCGCCCACGTAGATAGCCGCCCCGGCGTTCAGCAGCGCGATGTCCCGCCGCGGACCCGTCCGCCCGGCGAGCACATCCCGAATGGCTTCGGCGCCCTCCCCGACGTCTTCGACTATCAGCTCTTCCAGGGGAGAGCGCGGAAGCCCGACACTCTCCGGCGTGAGCCGCCACGACGTGACCTCGCCGCCGTCGACCTCGGCCACGAACGACTCGTCGGACACGCTCAGCTCGTCCAGGCCGTCGGCGCTGTGCACGACCATTGCCTTCTCGGCCCCGAGCCGCAGCAGCACGCCCGCCAGTGTCTCCACGAGGGCCTCGCTGAATACGCCCAGAAGCTGCCTCCTGGCGCCGGCCGGGTTGGTGAGGGGGCCCAGGATGTTGAAGACGGTCCGCTGGCCCACCTCCCGCCGCGGCCCGATGGCATACTTCATGGCCGGATGAAGCTTGACGGCAAACAGGAAGCCGATCCCCACCTTGCGAATGCATTCGGAGACGACCTCGGGCGCAACGTCCAGGTTCACGCCCAGGGCGGTGAGCACGTCGGCGCTGCCGCTTGAGCTCGAGACGCTCCGGTTGCCGTGCTTGGCCACGGGGATCCCCGCCCCGGCGGCCACGAGCGCAGCTACGGTGGAGACGTTGAACGTCCGCTTCTCGTCCCCTCCGGTCCCGCACGTATCCACGACCGGCAGCCCGCCGGTCTCGATTCTGGTGGCGGCCGCGCGCATCGCCCGCGCGCAGCCGGTGATCTCCTCGACGGTCTCGCCCTTCATGCGAAGGGCGATTATGAAGGCGGCGATCTGGGCCTCGGTGGCTTGGCCTGACATGATCAGGCCCATCGCCTCCTGGCACTGCGTCTCGGAAAGGTCGCGCCGCTCAACAACCTGCGCGATGTAGGGTTTCAGCATGTCTCCGACTCCGCCGCGTGTGCGCTCGCTAACTCTGCGGCCCTGAAGCTGCCCATGAGATCACAGACATCGATTCGTCATGCTTGCTTCGTCATTCGTCATTGCCGCGTGCCCTAGTCCTGCTCTTTGCCGGCCTTCCTGCGGGCCATGATCTGCTGCTGAAGCTGCGCGGGCACCACCTCGTAATGCGAGACTTCGAGCGTGAACGTGCCCTCGCCGCCCGTGATGCTCTGCAGCTCCGTGCTGAAGCCGCGAACCTCGGCCATCGGAATCTCTGCGGTCAGAATCTGCGAAGGGCCGACCTGGTCCATCCCCATGATTCGCCCGCGATGGCCCGTAAGGTTGCCGCTGACATCGCCCATCCTCTCGACGGGAATGGTCACTTCGATCTTGGCGATCGGCTCCAGCAGCACGGGCCCGCAGTTGTCAAAGACGGTCTGGAACGCGCGCGAGCCGGCGATCTTGAAGGCTGCCTCCGAGGAGTCCACCGCGTGGAACTGGCCGAAGAAGATGGTCGCCTTGACGTCCACGATGGGGCAGCCGGCCAGAATGCCCTGGTCCATGACTTCCCGGATTCCTTTCTCGATGGCCGGCATGTACTGCTGAGGAATCACGCCGCCCTTGATCGCGTCGATGTACTCGAAGCCCGCGCCACGCTCGTTGGGCTCCAGCCGCAGGTGGACCTCGCCGAACTGGCCCCGCCCGCCGGTTTGCTTCTTATGGCGGTACTGGCCCTCGGCGTTCTTGGTGATGGTTTCGAGGTATGGGACTGAAGGCTCGCGCGTGTCGGCCGAGACGCCGAAGCGGTTGGTGAGCTGGTTGAGCGTCACCCGCAGATGCAGGTCGCTCATGCCGGTCATGACGAGCTCGCTGCTCTGCCGCTCGCGTTCGAGCCTAATGGTCGGGTCGCCCTCCGCCAGCTTCTGCAGGCCCGCGTCGATCTTCTGCTCGTCGTCGCGGGTCTTGGGCACTATGGTCAGCGACATCATCGGCTTCGGCAGTTCGACCTCCGGCATCTCGAGCGTGCCCTTGCCGCCGCACAGCACGTCGCCGAGCTGAAGCTCTTCCACCTTGGAAAGGCAGATAATGTCCCCTGCGATAGCTCCCTCAACCTCCCGGTGCTCGGCCCCGAAGACCGTGTTCAGATGTC
>CAZXDF010000113.1:0-6926 GCA_964639345.1 uncultured candidatus Brocadiaceae bacterium
CCGCCAACGCGCGCAACAATGCCGGCCTGAAGAAACTGCGCATTTCGCAACCCCTGCTTTGAACCCAAACGGGCTTTTTCTCACCAATGATATTGTATCGCCGCGGCCGATCCTTCGGCAACTCGGCAACATGCTACACGCAAGGTGGCCCTCGGGGGGCCATCACGCTGGCAGGATCCAGCCGTCCTTGCGGGCTGGCAGGGTCACGGCTATAATGTGGCTAATCCTTTTCGCAAGCAGATTCCGGATACGGACTTAGCTTATTTTGGGCCAAGGAGTTGCATTGATGATAAGACGGTTCTTCGCCCTCATTGTTCTTCTCTGCATGTTGCTCCCCGGTGTCGGTCAATCGACGGATACCTCGGGCGGCGAATCCCCCCGCGAGGAGATGTTGGCGACGGCCCACCGCGTCGCCAAGTCCGCGCCCACCGGCGCAGATCGGGCCCAGGCGCTCGGCATCGTGGCCGCCGGGTACGCGCGCGCCGGAATGGGAGATAGGGCGCGGGAAGTGCTCCGCGAAGCACTGGGCGTCGAGAAGGGCGTCAAGAACTTGCCGGTGGTCCGCGTGGGGATTGCCGAGGACGTTGCCGAGGCGGGCATGCTGCGTGAGGCCCGCGAGATCGTAGAAGCCATTGAGAACCACTGGGCGGCAGGCCGGGGCCTATGCCTCATCATGGAGCCTCGCATCCGCGCCGGCGCGTTGGACGAGGCCCTTCAGTTGCTGGGGAAGGCCCAGGCTCGGGCCCGAAAGGAGAAGAACCGGGCGTTCTTGCAGCAAAGGCTGATTGAGATTGCCGAGGTCTGCACTGAAGCGCCCGATCCCGAGGCAACCGGCCCCCTGCTCCGCGCACTGGCCGAAGAGGGGGCGCGCGTCGAGAATGAGATCAGGCGGGACAACATCTTGGCCAGTCTCGCTCGCTCCGCGTACGTGGCCGACGTTGCCGATGTGGCCGGGGAGGCGTGTGGTTTGCTCCCGCCGGAGCAAGGATTTGAATCCCTTCTAGCCTTCGGCGAGGAGAGCGCGCGGGCAGGGAAGGTCGAACGGGCCGGCGACTACTTCAGCCGGGCAGAGGCCCTGGCAAGCGGTTCGGACGCCCCCGGGCGGGCGCGGCGACTCGCCCGAGTCGCGCAGGCATACGGCCAGGCCAACATCGCGCAGGAGGGCCGAAAGACTCTGGCAAAGGCAATTCGCGCCGCCGAAGCCGAAAGCGGCGGTCCGAGCGACGAAATGCGTGCGGCCCTTGTCGAGGCGCACGTGAGCCTTGGGCAGCTTGATGACGCGCTTGAGGCCTGGCAGGGGCTGGCCGGAGGCGAGACCGCCGAGGGCGCCTTGATGGCCCTGACGCGGGGCTTGGCCGGCGCTGGCCGTTACCAGGAAGCCGTAAAGCTGGCGGGCTCGGTCAAGAGCGACTCGTCCAACTCTCGCGCTCTGGCGGGCATTGCCGAGCAGTGCGTGCGGCGGGGTGATTACGACCGTGCCTCGGAGTTCCTCGGGCAGATCACCGATATGGGGCAGCTGGATGCTGCTTTCGCGACCCTTGCCGGCGCCGCCGCCGCTGAAGGTGAGACTGACCGGGCCGAGAGATTCGTGGCCTCAATCAAGGATCGCAGCATCCGCGACAGCGCCAATGGAGCCCTGGTGGCCGACCACCTCTCGCGCGGCCCGGCCGACACTCTCCCCGAACGTGCAGCCTGGGCAGAGAAGGTGGCGCTTGGCATTGACGATGACAGCACCCGCGCGATTGGGCTGCTGGCCGTCGGGAACGCGTACCTGGACGCCGGACGGATCGAAGACGCACGGCGCGTGGCGGAGAGAATGCTGGAGCTGCCGGAAGAGGCATTCGATGCCACGTGGGAGTCCCTTGGAGATGCCTTGCCGGAATTTGCCCGATCAACTGAGCGCTCTCACGCCCGCCATGCCGTCGGGGTGACCCGCGCGGCCGTGCTGTTTGCCCGCGTGGGCGAGGATGGAGCCGCCCAGGAGCAGGTAGAGAGAGCGGGGCGAGAGATCGCAAATGTGGCTTGTTCGGGTTGCAGGAAGAACTTCTACCTGCACCTTGGAAATGAAATGCTCGCGATCGGCCGGCTCCGCTGGGCCGAACGGGCCGCTGTGAAGGGTGGCAAGCAGGCGCAGACCCATGATCTGCTGCTCTCGATAGCAGGGAAGCACTTCGACAAGGGGGCCGACGAGGAAGGCCACCGCGTTCTCGGCAAGGTTCTGGTGCTGGGCAGTAGGACCAAAGTGCGGAAGGACAAGGTCCGCACCGTCTGTGCAGTCGGGGAGTTCTTCGCCGGGGCCGAACTCGCCCTCACTCCCGCGGAGCGGGGGGTGCTATCGAAGCTCGTGCCGACTGCGCCGGAAGTAGTGCGGCCGAAAGCCGCCGTGCCTGCCGAGCTGGCCGTGAAGCTGGTATTATTCCATAGCGAAAGCTGCTCCGCGTGCGCCAGAGTCAAGGTAATGCTCAAGGACTTCCTGGAGGAGCATCCGGATACGGAGATCCAATACCGCGAACTGGACGAGGGCGAGAACTTCGAGCTCCATTACGCCCTGTGCACGGCGCTGGGCGTGCCGGTGGAAGATGAAGGCACGGTGCCGGCCCTCTTTTCGGCAGAACGGTTCATGATCGCCGGCGACATCACCCCCGAGAGCATCGCGGAACTGGCGCAGTCGGCCGTGGGCCTGCCCGCCCCCTGGGAAGCCCATAGCACGGCAGGCGAGGCCATCGATGGCGTTGTCCGGGAGAAATTCGAAGCGCTCACCATTCCTGCCGTCATCGGCGGCGGCCTCATAGACGGGATCAACCCCTGCGCCTTCGCGGTCATCATCTTCTTCATCACGTACATGAAATTCGCGGGCAAGACGAAGAGGCAGATGTTCCAGGCGGGCCTGCTGTACACCGTGGCCGTGTTCGTCACGTACCTGGGCATCGGCCTCGGCCTTTACGGCCTGCTGGGCCTGACCGGAAGGGTGGCGGCCGGGCAGATTGTGGTGACGGCCTTGACGGCCGTTTTCGTGCTGATGGCCTGCATCCTCTGCGTTGTCGACGGCTTTCGCTGCCTGGGGGGACGCACGGACAAGGTAGTGCTCAAGCTGCCCGACAGCTTCAAGAGCAGGATCCATCACCTTATGACTGCCCGAACACGGGCGGGCCTGACGGTTGTGGGGGTGCTGACGCTCGGTTTTCTGGTTGCCTTGTTCGAGTTCCCCTGCACGGGCCAACTCTACTTGCCGATCGTCATTATCCTGCGGGAGTGGACCGGCGCAAGCCTGTTCGCGTTCGCCTGGCTTATGCTCTACAACGTGTGCTTCATCCTGCCGCTTGTGGTGGTGTTCATTGCCCTGCTGGCCGGCTTGACCAGCGAACGCCTCATCGCCGTGTATCAGCGCCATTTGGCGACGGTGAAGTTCGCCATGGCCGCGGTCTTCGCCGGCCTGTTCGTGCTGTTGGTCGGGATCACACCGGTCTTGAAGGGGTTCCTGTACAGGCTCTTCGTGTGAGCTCCCTGCGCGCGAGCTTGGCGCTGCTACGGGCCGACGAGTCTGCCGGCGACATCCGCCAGCGTGACGCCCCTCAGAAACGCCCGCCGCGTGGCCGCCACTTCTCCGCTCAACCAGTCCAGCACGCCGCGGTAGGGGGCTTCGATGCTGAAGCGCCCGCTGCGACGTCCGTCCTCCGCCGCCAGAGCGCTCAGTATCTCGGCCACGCTTATCCGGTCCGGAGGGCGCACCAGCCAGTAGCCCCCGCCCGGGCCCTGCCGGCTTGCCACCAGCCCCACCGTCCTGAGCCGGGCCAGCAGCTCCCTCAGGTAGTTCGGCGGCGCCCCCGTGCGCCGGGCGATGTCCTCGACCCTCAGCGGCCGTTCGGGGGCGTAGTTCGCCGCCATGTCGGCCGCCGCCGACACCGCGTATTCCGCCTTGCGACCCCAATCCTCCATACGGCGGGCTCCAACGGGTGATCGTCTCTCCTCGGGAGCAGTGTAAGGGCTGCGGCCCAAAAGTCAAGTAAGTCGTATGAGAATTCTGCGCGCCCGTCCACAGGGCATCTCGACTGGCCCGCAAGCGCGGGTGATTGCGGCGTCATTTGACGTCCGACGCCTTTTGCCCTAAAAAGACCTGCGAGTTGGGAATTTCCGACCCTCGAGAGCGTAGGGAGTCCGATCGTGAGGCCGCGGGGAAGAGGCGAGTTGATGCTTGGCATCCTGGCGGCGGTCTTCTGGAGCCCGAGCCTCTCCCTGGTGCTGCGCGCGGCCGGCGAGAGCGGTTCGATCCTCACGATCCACTTCTACGCCGTCCTATGGGGCGCGCTGACCTGCTTCGTGCTCCTGGTGCTTTCCGGGCAGCTTTCCGGCCTTTCCATCTTTCGCCGCAGGGAAACCCACATGCTGGTGCTCGCCGCGCTGGGCGGCTACGGCTTCTGGCTGCTGCGGGCCTTGGCGCTGGAGGACCTCGCCCGGCAACTGTCACTGTCGGACGCGGGGCGGCCGGCGGACCTTCACGCGGGACTCCTGCCGCACTTCCCGCTCCTGTGGTTCGCGGGGCCGCTGCTGCTGGGTCTATTGAGCATTCCGAGCCGCGAAGGCGCGCGGGTGCGCCAGATAGCGGCCCTGCTGCTGGGGTTCGTGGGCTGCTTCGTGATAGCGCGTTCTTTCGGGCGCGGCGCCGTCTCGCGCCACGCGTCTCTGCTGGCGCTGGGTTCGGCAGCCTGCTGGGCCATCTTCACGCTGCTGGCGCGACCGGCCGTCCGGGAGGGCAGGGCGCTCCCCGTGTTGACGATCGTGCTGGGGGTCGGCGCGGCCTGCCTGCTGGCCACGCGTCTGGCCACCGGTCCGGGCCGCCTGCTCATCGGCGGCAGGGCGCTCTGGCTGAGCATGTTGGCAGGCGGGGTCTGCGGGGGTCTCGGGCTGCTGTGCTGGCTGGGCGCCCTGGCGGTCGCGCCGCCCGCGACTGTCGCGCCGCTGTGGTACCTGACGGTGGTCTTCGGCGTGGTCTGGGCCTGGCTGATAGGCGGCGTAACGCCGGGATGGACGGTCCTGCTCGGCGCGGCGCTGGTCATTGCGGGCGCTTGGGTGGCGTTCGCGGGAAGGCGCGGCGGCGCGGAGGCGGATGACCTGACGCTCTGACGGGAGGTCGCTGGCTCGCTGTCTTGGAAAGGCGGATGCGGTTGAATCCCGTGCTCTATCTGCTGCCCGTGGCTGCGTATTTCTACGGATCGATCCCCTACGGCCTGCTGCTGGCGCGGTGGGTCAAGGGCGTCGACCTGCGGAGCGTCGGCAGCGGCAACATCGGCGCCACCAACGCCGCGCGGGTGCTGGGCTTCAAGTTCTTCCCGGTCGTCTTCGCGCTGGACTTCACCAAGGGCTTCCTGCCGACACTGGCTGCGCGCTGGTTGCTGGACGGGGTCGCCGGTGGGTTCAATCCCCATCTGGTCGTCGCGGCCGCCTTGGGAGGCATACTGGGGCACGTTTTCCCCGCCTACCTGCACTTCAAGGGCGGCAAGGCCGTGGCGGCCGGAACGGGGGCGTTCGTGGTGCTAACGCCGGCGGCGGTAGGGGTGGCGCTCCTGGCGTGGCTGGTGGTCTTCGGCATCTGGCGCTACGTGTCGCTCGCGTCCATATGTGCCGCCGCAGTGCTGGCCGTATCCTGCTGGTGGCTTACGCCGAACGCCACGACCATCGGCATATTCGGGCCGGCCACGGCGTGCCTGGGCGGGGTGCTGGTGATCGTCCTGCACCGCTCGAACATCACGCGTCTGCTCGCCGGCACCGAGCGCAAGATCGGCAAGTCCAAGGCCGCGCCCAAAAACCGGTAGCGGGGGGCAAGTCGGATCGCAGCGTCACTCGGTGCAGCGCACGAGAGGCGGCTGCTCCGCAACGACGTCGCCCACCACCGGCACCCGGAACTTCTTGACCATGTGGTGCGGGTGATAGCTCAACTTCGCCTTGCGCAGGCCCGGCGCGCCGAGGTCCTGCTCGCGGTTGACGTACTCGAAGCCCCCCAGATAATCGCGGCAGAACCACTGGTTCACTACCTGGTAGAGGCCTTCGATATCGGGCATTGCCTTCTCGAAGTAGATGACGGCCGTGTCCGGGCTGAGCGCCTCGCCGACGCTGAAGGCCTGAACCGTGCCATCGACGCGCACGACCGCGCCGGTGACATCGAGCCCCTCGTAGTGCTCCAGGAGCTGGCGGATCGCCTGATACTCGTCGCACAGCCCTGGGTCCACCCCGCAGTTCCGCGCGGCGCACCATCGGTCCAGCATGCCCGCGACCTCGGCCAGGTTCTGCGCGCCGATCGGCTCGATGCTGCATTCATGCGCGGCCAGGCAGCGCTGCGCCATGTTCCGCTTGCCGTGCAGGTGACGCCCCCTCAGCTCGGCGAGGTCCGCCCGGCGGTAGACGTAATCGAACTCGTCCCGATCCTCCTGCGGCTTCAGCCCGCTCGTTTCCAGGCCGGAAAGCGCGCTCTCCGCCACGCGCTCGAAGGCGAGCAGCGGCGCCTCGAGGCCGGCCCCGCGCAGCGCCTCCAGCGCCTGCGGCAGTGACATCTCGCCCACCGGCCCGCCCGGGCACAAGAAGCCGCCTTCCGCTTCGGCCAGGAAAAGGACGGCGGCGTCCCCACAAAAGACCCGAATGGGACGCGAGCGCCGCCATACGAAAAGGTTGGTGAACGTCAGCTCGGAAACCTCGGGCGGATAGCGGCGAAGCCACTCCTCCACCATCGCCTTGTGGCGAAGCTCCAGCAACTCAGGCCCTGCCAATCCGCCCTCCCGTCCGTCCTACTCTTCGATGCTGATGGCGCTCACCGGGCACGCATCGACCGCTTCCCGCACGGCATCCTCGTGCTCTGCCGGCACCGGGTCCGCCTTCACCGTCGAGATGCCACCGACGATCTCGAAGACCTCCGGACAGATGTCCTCGCACGCGCT
>CAZXDF010000114.1:0-12288 GCA_964639345.1 uncultured candidatus Brocadiaceae bacterium
ATCAAAGCGCTTTCGGTCTTGAACCACCCGAACATAGTCACCGTTATCGACCGCGGCAAGGTTGGCGAGATCTACTACTTTGCCATGGAATACGTGACGGGTGAGACACTTCAGAGCCTCCTGGGGAGCGGGTTCTCCATGTTGGAGCTGCTCCAGGTGGCGATGAGCGTGGTGAGGGCCCTGGACTATGCCCACCGCAAAAGCATCGTGCATCGGGACATCAAGCCCGCGAATATCATGACTGCCCCACACGGGGTCGTGAAAGTGATGGATTTTGGCTTGGCGGGGGTGATGCCTCAGAAGGACGAGTCCCGTGACCTCGCAGGCCTTTCTGCCACCCATATGGGTACGCCGGGTTACATGAGCCCCGAGCAGGTGGAAGATGCCCTTCTGGCCGACGGGCGCTCTGACATATTCTCCACCGGCGTGGTGCTCTACGAGCTGGCGTGCGGCCAGCGGCCCAAGCTGCCGGACCCCCCGCCCCCCAGTCAGCTCGCACCCCACGCCGACCCGAGGCTCGATCCCATCATCATGAAGTGCCTGGATCTCGACCCGGAGAATCGATACCAGGTGGCTCGCGATCTCTTGGATGACCTGGTGGTGTTGCACGCAGAGGTGGCGAAGGCGCCCGGCTGCCCGCAATGCGACCATGTGAGCGGAGTGCGAATTCGGCAGTGCGTGAAATGCCAAGAGGACCTATCGGGCCTCTTTGAGGCGTGCGCTGACTGCGGCGCCCTCAACAGATTGGAGGTGCAACGGTGCCTGCAGTGCGGCGGCAACCTGGAAGAACGACGGAAGGCGCTCGCGGATGAAGCCGAGCACGCGGAGGCAGTCCAGAGGACGATACGAGAGGGCAAGCATCTGTTCCGAGCAGGTGATTTCGAACGGGCCATAGCGTTGTGGGAGGGCGTGAAGCCAGGGAACAAGTCAATCGAACCCCTGATAGAAAGGGCTCGCGCTCGTCGGGAGGAGCTGGCAAGCATCCAGCGCTCCAACAACAGAATGAACGGCGTGCAGATTGTGGCAGCCATTGTCCTCCTCTTGACCGTGATTGCTGCGCACATTGCGTTCTGAGGTGCCACATCTGATACTCAGAATGGCTGTGCTTCGCCCCGGGCGGTGGTCCAGCCTGTCAAGATTGGGAAAGACCCGGCGCTAGCTGCGGTTGGGACGGTCTCGGTCACATTAGGGGGATCTCCGATTGGGTAGGCCGAAGAATTGACGAAGCGAAGATCAGCACAGTCCATTGTCGAGTACACCATAATCCTGGCCCTGGTGGCTCTGGTAGTGATCGTGTCTCTGTCAGCCTTAGGCGGTGGAACGTTCAACTCTACGACAGCAGCGGCCAGCGCTTTCGGGGACCCGGCGGCCGAGACTGGTCCCACGATGCATGTGAGCAGTATTGGGGTCAAGGTTCGCGGGCGGCGCTGGCGCAGGGTCACCGGGACAGTGCTATTGGTCGACGAAGAGGGAGAGGCGATTCGCGGGGCCACTGTCATGGCTAGCTGGTTCGTGAATGGTGTGTCTGCAGAGAGCGGCGTGGCCAGGACCAATCGGCGGGGAAGCGCCCGTTTCTACTACAGAAGCCGCGACCTAGACGTAGGCGACATAGTAAGGCTGGCCGTGACCGATGTGACTGCGACGGACTACCAATACGATCCCGACGACAACGTGGAAAGTGCGGATCAGATTACCGTGCCTTGACCCACAGTTGTGGCGCTTTCGCCTTCTCGCCGTCCTGGGCGGGCGATGTCATGTACGAGCGCCCCCGCCTCCTTCTCCTCGCCCGCGCGGATTTGCACGCCCGGCGCGCCGGGGGGTATAATCCGGCGCATCGAGTTTCCCTTCTCGTCGGCGGCTTGAGAGGCACGTTCATGGACCCGGTAGAGAGCGGGCGGGACATCATCCAGCAGGAGATCGCCGGCCTGCGGTCGGTCGCCGAGGGCCTGGGCCAGGAGTTCGCCAGCGCCGTGCGGCTCATCTGCGCGTGCACGGGCCGCGTGATCGTCACCGGCACGGGCAAGGCCGGCATCATCGGCCAGAAGGTCTCCGCCACGCTCGCCAGCACGGGCACGCCCTCGCATTGGATGCACGCGGTCGAGGCGCGCCACGGCGACCTGGGACGGGTGAGGAGCGATGACCTCGTGCTGGCCCTGAGCAACAGCGGCGTCACGGAGGTCGTCGAGCTCCTCGTGCCGCTCAGAAAGCTCGGCACGAAGATCGTCTCCATCACCGGCAACCGCGCCTCGATCCTTGCGCGCTACAGCGACGTGGTGCTGGACATCGGCCGGATCGAGGAGGCGTGCCCCCTGGGGCTGGCCCCATCGACTTCGACGACGGCGATGCTGGCGCTTGGCGATGCGCTTGCGCTGACGCTCTTCCGCATGCGCGAGTGGACGCCCGAGCAGTACGCCTTCTACCACCCGGGCGGCGAGCTGGGCCGAAGGCTCATCAAGGTCGGCGATGCGATGCGCGTGGGCCGGCGCAACCCCACCGCACCCGAGGGCGTCACCGTGCGCGAGGCGCTCGATGCCATGAGCACGGAGGGCTCGCCGGGCGTAGTGAGCCTGGTAGGCGATGATGGCAGGCTGACGGGCGTGTTCACCGACGGCGACGTGCGGCGGCTTCTGCGCGCGGACGGCCCCGGGGTGCTTGAGCGGCCCGTCAGCGAGGTGATGACGAGAAGACCGAAGACGGTCCGCGTGGATGATCTGGCCGCGGACGCCTACCGCATCATGCGCGAGAGGCGTATCGACAACCTGCCGGTCCTGGACGAGCGCGGCGTGCCGGTGGGCATGATCGACGTGCAGGACTGGCTCGACGTGGAACGGGGCCCCGCGGAGCCCGAGGGCTAGGCTCTGTCTGAGAGACCCGATCCGGCTTCGACCGGCTGCGGCCGTGAAATGATGTTACTTCTGCCGGGATCAACAACATGGACGAACTGATACGCGAGAAGCTCCTGGCCATCGAGCTGGTGGCCATGGACGTCGACGGCGTCATGACCGACGGGGGGGCCTTCTACGGGTCCGACGGCATGGCGGGGGTAACGTTCAACGTGCATGACGGCGCCGGCATCAAGTACCTGCATCGGGCCGGCATCGGGACCGCCATCATAACCGGCCGCGCCATCGAGGGCGTCCGCGCGCGGGCCGAGGTGCTGGGCATCGAGCATCTCTTCCAGGACGCCAAGGTCAAGCTGATAGCATACGATCAACTCAAGGAGCGAACGGGGCTGGGCGACTCTCGGATCTGTTTCATCGGGGACGACCTGCCGGACGTGCCGGTGATGCGGCGGGTCGGGCTGGCGGTCGCCGTCGCCAACGCGCGGCCGGAGGTGCGCGAGATCGCCCACGTCGTGACCGCCGCCCGCGGCGGAGACGGGGCCGTGCGCGAGCTGGTCGAACTCGTGCTCAAGACCCAGGGCAAGTGGGCGAACATTCTCAAGCGCTATTTCGCGTGACGACACGGATCAGGGAATAGACACTGATCGGCACTGATCAACACAGATTCAAAGGCTTGATCTCTTGATCCGTCTTTGTCTGCGAGCATCTGCGTCTCGCTCTGCCTTTTCGTTAAGGATAGGATTGCATGGCGGCGTGTAAGAGAAGAAAGACACTGGACACAGATTCACACGGATTCTCACTGATAAGAAAGTCCGACGAGGAAAGGACTCTCAGGTGAACCGGCACGAACGTTTGTCTTGTCGTTGTCCTTCTGATCCGCCTTTATCTGTGTAAATCTGTGTCCGATTCTTTTCGGCGGCCGGCAGCGGTCGCGGAGGGGTGATGGTGGCCGGAGAGATCGAGGTCGACCTGGCGGGAGAGGTCGTCGTCATCACGGGCGGCGCGGGGGTGCTGTGCGGGACGATGGCCGAGGCGCTCGCGGCGCGCGGCGCGGCAGTGGCGGTGCTGGACATCGACGCGGAGGCGGCCGAGGCCCGCGCCGGCTCCATACGCCGGGCCGGCGGCAGCGCCCTGGCGGTGCGTGCGAGCGTGCTGGAACGCGCGGATCTGGAGCGCGGCGCGAAGCTGCTGAAGGAGTCGCTGGGCCACCCGACGGTGCTCGTCAACGGCGCTGGAGGCAACAGGCCCGAAGCGACCACCGGGCCCGACCGCGCGCTCTTCGACCTGCCGGCCGATGCCGTGCGGGGCGTGTTCGACCTGAACTTCCTGGGCACGTTCCTGGCCTCGCAGGTCTTCGGCAGGATGATGGTCGAGGGCGATGGCGGGAGCATCATCAACATCGCCAGCATGGCGGGTTCGCGCCCGCTGACGAAGATCCCCGCCTACAGCGCGGCCAAGGCGGCCGTGAGCAACTTCACCCGGTGGCTGGCGGTCCACATGAGCCACAACTGCGGGGGCAAGGTCCGCGTGAACGCCATAGCGCCGGGCTTCTTGCTGACGCAGCAGAACAGGTTTCTGCTGATCGACCGGGAGACCGGAGAGCTTACGGCGCGCGGAAGACAGATCGTCGACCACACGCCCATGGGCCGCTTCGGCGAGCCCGAGGAGCTGCTCGGCACGCTCCTGTGGCTGCTGAGCGACTCGGCGAAGTTCGTCCATGGCATCGTCGTCCCCGTCGACGGCGGCTTCAGCGCCTACAGCGGCGTGTAGCGCAAGAAGAACACTGGACACAGATTCACACGGATTGTCACTGACAAGAAGGTCCGAGAGGAAAGAAACGTGGCGTGAAGCGGCGCCAATGGCAGCTTTGTCGTTGCCTTCTGGATTCGTCTCTATCTGCGTGCATCTGCGGCTGCCCGCCCGCACTCGCATTGATTTGCGCTGGTCACAACGGCCTGCAGACGGCAAAGACATTGGCCCACGGAATACACGGAAACGCACGGAGAACAGAAACAGCAGATTTGGGTCTTGCCGTCTTCCGTGTCCTTCCGTGCCTTCCGTGGGCAGGAGCCTGCAGGGCCCTCTTGCTTCTGCGTCTCGCTTTGCACACTGGACACGGATTCTCACCGATCAACGGGCCGGTGAAGGAGCACTCAGCGCTCCCGTTTCTGAGGTTCGTCCCATGTCCGATCCGCAGCAACCGCTCAAGGATTTCCGGCCGGCGCACAAGTTCATTATCGCCATCGATTCCGACGGGTGCGCCTTCGACACCATGGAGCTCAAGCAGAAGGAGTGCTTCATCCCCTCCATCGTCAAGCACTGGAAGCTCCAGGCCGTCAGCAAGTACGTGCGCGAGGCCGCCGAGTTCGTCAACCTCTACTCGCAATGGCGCGGCATCAACCGCTTCCCCGCCCTGCTGATGGTGTTCGACCTGCTGGCCGAACGCGCGGAGGTCCAGAGGCGCGGCGTGCGGATGCCCGAGGTGCGCTCGCTGCGCGAGTGGCTGGCGACGGAGCCGCGACCCGGCAACCCGGCGCTCAAGGAAGCGGTCGAGAAGACGGGCGACCCCGTCCTGAGCCGGGCGCTCGGATGGTCGGAGGCGGTCAATGCGACGGTGGCCGAACTCGTCCACGACGTGCCGCCCTTCCCGCTCATGCGGGAGTGCCTGGAGAAGGCAAGCGCCAGGGCCGACCTGATGGTCGTCTCGGCCACCCCGTGCGACGCGCTCAACCGGGAGTGGGACGAGCACGACGTGGCCAAGTACATGGCCGTTATCGCCGGGCAGGAGATGGGCAAGAAGGCCGACCACCTGCGGCTTGCTGCGCGGCCCCACTACCGGGCGGATCACATACTGATGATCGGCGACGCCCCCGGCGACATGAAGGCCGCGCGCGCCGTGGACGCGCTCTTCTTCCCCGTGAGGCCGTCGAAGGAGGAGGGGTCCTGGGAGCTGTTCCACAGCGAGGCCCTGGACCGCTTCTTCGCCGGCGCCTACGCGGGCGATTATGAGGCGAAGCTCATCGAGGAGTTCATGGCCATCTTGCCCGAGACGCCGCCGTGGAAGCGTTGAGCCGGGACGGTGGCCGAGGCGGCGGAGAATCTGAAGGAGGTCAGAGAGGAGCTGGAAGGGCAAGCCGCGGGGCCCGCAAGGTCAGGCATCTCGCCCGGTTTCATCGCCTTTGCGGACGCCACGAACCATTCGACCGGTCCTCAGCCGATTCCGATTGGCCGATGAGTCAGCCAATCGCGTCGCCCTTCGATCAGCCCGATCAGGTCAGCCTCGCCCTCGGGGTCGAAGCCGCAGTGGTCGGTGAGGACCTGGCGGAACTCCATCTCGGTCTCGCCCATCGAGTGCGCCACCGTGATGGCCGCGGCCAGCGTCGTGGCATAAAGCTCGGGCGCTATGCCGCACCCAGCAATTCCGCGCACCCCCGTAACCAGCCGCTCGAGGGGCTCGAGCTTACGCATCGGGCTGCGAGTCCCGCGCGCAATGGTGTCGCGAAAACACGTGCAGACGATGCGCCGAAGGATAGTGGATGCGTAGTTGTGCCAGAAGTTCCTGTCCAGCGCCGCGCCGTGTTTGCGCAGAAGCGCCGGCCCCACCTCTTCGCGCATCATCTTCGAGGCCATGCCCATCAGCCTGGTGTCGTCGGCCAGGTCGCAGAAGTACTGCCTGCCCTGCATGTGCCCCAAGAACGCCAGGAAGGCGTGCGGGCCATTGTGGGCCCACATCTTGACGTCCTCCTGGGCGGCGAACTCGGCATCGTTCATCGGCCGCAGCGCGGAGGCAGGCCGCCCGAGTCCCTCTATGACCCGGGCGCTGACGGGTATGCCGAAGAACGGCTCGGCCGCCACGGCCCAGTCCAGGCCGGGCGCCACGGGCGTGAAGCCGTCCGGGGGCGGGCTGACGAGCTGGCACATGCGGCCCATCACGGTATCGCCGACGCGGAGTCGGCCGGCCGTATCCTCGCCGAGTGCTTGCTGGACATATCGCGTCAGGCGGGCGGCGATCTCGAAGCCGTTCTCGCTGCACAGCACCCGCAGCGGGCGCGCCGGGCTGCGGCGCTTCGCCGCCGCCGCCAGCGCCGGCGCGACGTTCCGGAGGTTCGCTTCGCCGACGGCGGTGAAGACCAGCTCCGCCGCGTCGAGGGCCGCGGCCAGGGCGCTCGGGTCCGTGACTACTATCCCCCGCACGCCCCGCACCGTCACCGCGCGCGCGACAAGGCCTGTTTCGTTGAACGCGTATTCGCCGCACCGCTCGAGGCGATCGAGCAGCTCGGACTTCTGTGGGACATCGGCGTAGACCATCTCGCAGGTCTCGCCCAACTCCGGCCCCAGGAACCCCAGCCCGAGCGCCCCCGCCCCGAACACCAGGCACGTTCTCTTGCCGTCCTGCGAGGACACGTGGGGTCTCCCTGTGAAACCTGCTTTGGAACTTTGGCGCGAGCACTACTCTACGCCGCGCGCCCCCGACGCGCGAGCTGTCCGTATAGTCATTTCCCGGCCTCGTGCTCCCTCAACAGTTCCGCGACCTTGGCGGTGCCGGTTCGGGTCGCCATCTCCAACGGCGTCATGCCGTCGTTGGTCTTGAGGGTAACATCCGCCCCTTTCGCCAGCAGCAGTTTCGTCACCTCCGGACGACCCTCATGTGCCGTAAAGTGCAGTGGAGTAAACCCCGATTTCACCGCGGCGTTCACGTCGGCGCCTCTTTCCAGCAGAACCGCCGCCACCTGCACACTGCCGTAGAATGCCGCCGCGTGCAGAGGAGCCTCATCGTCCTTGGCCTTTGCGTTGGGATCGGCCCCGTTGTCGAGCAGGAGAGCGGCGATCTGCTCGACATTGTCCCGGGTGGCAAAGTGCAAGGCAGTGAGGCCCCTGCTGTCCCGGATGTCGACGATCGCCCCTTTGGCGACGAGCAGGCGCACGACGTCTTCGCGTTGGTGTTGCGTAGCGATGTGCAGGGGCGTGTGCCCCGTCTCATCGGTAGCATCCACGTCCGCTCCGTTCTCGATAAGAAGCGTCATCACGTCTACGAAACCCCCTGCCGCAACCGCGTGCAGCATCACCTGGAGCTCACCTGTCACCACCATCTCCACATTGCCGCCGGTCTGAAGAAACAGAGCGAACGCCTCCGTCATCCCATTCATTGCAGCCGCCTGGATCGGCATGATGCGACGCTTATCACGGGTGGTCCAGCTTGCGCCCCCATCGGCAAGCGCACGCATGACCGCTCGGCGCCCACTCCGCACAGCCACGTGAAGCGATGTCTGACCGTCTTCGGTCTGGGCGTTGATGTCCGCGCCGTTTGCCAGCAGGCTCTCTACCGCCTCTTTTGTGAGCGCGTAGTGGAGGGGGGTGTAATCAGATTGGGCTTTGGCGCCCGCTTCCGCGCCTGCGGCCAGCAACAGCTCGACGACGTCCGTGTGGCTTCCCCTCGTCGCCAGATGCAGCGGGGTGAAGCTTTGCGCGCCGGCCTTCGCATTGACATCCGCCCCCCTCTCCAGCAGCAGCGCGACGACGTCCGTGCGGCCTGTCTTGGACGCAATCTGCAGCGGCGTGCGAACCTGCCAGCCCTTATTCTTCAGAAGCCATGGCCTTGCTATGAGGATGCGGCGTACCTGCTCCGTTTGGCCGGCTCTCGCAGCGGCGTGAATATCTCCTCGGAATGGCGGCAGGACCCACAATACGATCCTGAACACGGGTACGAGCCACACGGCGAGGCAGATCACCGCTATGATCACCGGAATCAACAGGATTCGCCGTCGTTTCATGCTCTCTCCCCTTTCGTAGTGCGGTAATGCATCAAAGGTTCACCTGTCGGCCAGGAGCACTGAAGGAACTGCTATGCACCTTCACGCCGAACAGAGTATTCGTCGCATGGACGTTGCCGTATGTTCATTTGTCGTTCGCGCACCGCTTCTTCGCGCCCGGCGGATCGAGGCTAAGCCCTCAAAGACGCCCCCTCAAGCAACGGGAAGCCCAGGCGCTGGCGCACCGCGAGGTAGCCCTCGGCCACGGCGCGGGCGAGCCGGCGGACGCGCGCGATGTAGTTCGTGCGCTCGGTGACGCTGATGGCCCCGCGCGCATCGAGGACGTTGAAGATGTGCGAGCACTTCAGCACGTAGTCGCACGCCGGCAGCGGAAGCTCGGCCTCCAGGCACCTTCGGCACTCGGCCTCAAAGGAATCGAACCACTGGCGGTGCGCCTCCACGTGTGCGAGCTCGAAGTTGTAGCGCGACCACTCCACCTCTTCCTCGTGCCGGATCTCCCCGTAGGTGACCCCGTCGGCCCATTCGAGGTCGAAGACGCTCTCGACGCGCTGGATGGACATGGCGACGCGCTCCAGCCCATAGGTCAGCTCCACGCACACCGGGTCCACGTCGATGCCGCCCACCCGCTGGAAATAGGTGAACTGGGTGATTTCCATCCCGTCGAGCCAGACCTCCCAGCCCAGGCCCGAAGCGCCGAGCGTGGGGGATTCCCAGTCGTCCTCGACGAATCGAACGTCGTGCGCTACCAGGTCGATGCCCAGGTTGGCGATGCTGTCCAGGTATATCTGCTGCGAGTCGGCGGGCGCCGGCTTCAGCACGACCTGGAACTGGTGGTAGGCACCGAGGCGATAGGGATTGTCGCCATAGCGGCCGTCGGACGGGCGGCGCGAGGGCTCTACGTACGCGACCTTCCAAGGCTCGGGGCCCAGGGCGCGCAGGAAGGTCGCAGGGTTGAATGTGCCCGCGCCGACCTCGACGTCCCAGGGCTGGCAAAGCACGCAGCCGCGCTTCGTCCAATAATCCTGGAGATTGAGGATGAGTTCCTGGAAGTTCACGTGCGCCCTCTGGAGCATCGCGGCGAAATCCATCACCGATCCTACCACGATTGCCGCGCCCGCGCAAAGCCCATGAGAGCTGCTTCGCCTGGCCACGGCGACCCCTGTGCAGGGGCAAGCCCCGAGTAAGACTCCCAGACCCCCGCGCCTGTCCATTGCCCGGCGGCAGCGTGACTTTGGCCGAAGGCATCGGTTATGATGGCCGTCCGGATACGTGAGAAACTCAAGACCCGGCCGGGGATGGGCGTGCGATGGACGATGAGGCGATATACTCGGGCTATCGGCAGGAGGAGGACCGCGTTGTCGAGCCGTCCCTGCGTCCCGCCAGGCTGAGTGAGTTCGTGGGCCAGGGCGGCACCGTCGAGAACCTGCTCACCTGGATTCAGGCCGCGCGCAGCCGTCATGAAGCCCTGGACCACGTGCTGTTCAGCGGGCCCCCGGGGCTGGGCAAGACCACGCTCGCTTACATCCTGGCCGAGGAGATGGGCGTGGCCATCCGCGCCACCAGCGGCCCGGCCCTCAGCCGCCCGCGCGACATGGTGGGCATACTCACCAGCCTCCAGGACGGCGACATCCTGTTCATCGACGAGATCCATCGCATCCCCTCTCAGGTGGAGGAGTACCTCTATACTGCGATGGAGGACTTCCGGATTCCGATCCTAATCGACCCCGGCCCGCACAGCCGCTCGGTCATCCTGCCGCTGAAGCGTTTCACGCTTGTGGGCGCCACAACGCGCGAGGGTCTCTTGACGGCGCCGTTGCGCTCGCGGTTTCAGATCGCCGAGAGGCTCGACTTCTATCCGCCCGAGGAACTGGAGGCCATCATCCAGAACAGTGCCGCCAAGCTGGCCATCGAGGTGGAGGCGGATGCGTCCCGGTTGCTGGCGCGGTGCTCGCGCGGGACGCCCCGCGTGGCCAACCGTTACCTGCGGCGGGTGCGGGATGTGGCGCACGCCTCGGACTCCGACCGCATCACGCGCGATATCGCCGCCGAGACCCTCCGCCGGCTGGGCGTGAACGGCGAGGGCCTGTGCGAGATGGATCGTCGGATCCTGAACTACCTGGCCCAGGGCGGCGGCAAGGCCGTGGGCCTGAAGACCGTCTCGGTGGCGGTCGGGGAGGAAGAGGGTACCATCGAGGAGGTTTACGAGCCATTCCTGATCCGGCTGGGCCTGCTGGAGAAGACGCCGCGCGGCCGGATGCTCACCCGGCGGGGATGGCAGTATCTGGGCCGCGAGCCCGACGAACCGCCGCCCGCCGGCGCGCAGGCGAGCCTGTTCTGAAAGCGGGGAAGACTCCGTACCACGAAGAACACGAAGGACACGAAGGACACGAAGGAAAGGCGACGGCGTCGGCCTGAGTGCTTCACGTGGGCGAACCAGCGGTTTGTCCTGCTACGATATGTGCAGAGGAAAACGCTTCTTCGCTCAAGTGTTTTTCGTGCCCTTCGTGGTGGAAATCCTTGGCGCACGTGACGTGGAGAACGCTCCGTGAAAGTACTGCTGCACACATGCTGCGGGGCCTGCACGATCGGCCCTCTGGAGGATTTGCGCGGCGAGGGGCACGAGGTGACCGGCTACTTCTACAACCCGAACATCCACCCCCTCCTGGAGTTCCGGCGGCGCCTGAAGGCGCAGAAGCTCCTGGCCGAGCGGGTGAAGCTGGCGATGTCATGCGAGGAGGACTACGGCCTGCGCGAGTTCCTGGACCGGGTGGACTGGCGGGGCCCGGGGCGGTGCGCCGACTGCTACCGGCTGCGCCTGGAGCGCGCGGCGGCCGTCGCCGGGGAGCGCGGGTTCGAGGCTGTGACGACCACGCTCCTGGCCAGCGCGCATCAGGATCACGAGCTCGTCCGAAGCGTGGGCGAGGGGTGCGCGGCGGCGGGCGCGCGGTTCCTTTACCGGGACTGGCGGCCCCTGGCGCAGGAGTGCCCTGAGCAGGCGAGGCGCATGGGCCTTTACTTGCAACAGTACTGCGGGTGCATGTTCAGTGAGTTCGAACGATTCCAAGACACCAGGCTCCACCTCTACCGCGGCGGGTCACGGTGAGCATCCCGGCCGGTGCAGGCTTTGACAGGATAACAGGATGGACAGGATAAGCTGGAGGGCGGGGGGATGGGCGATGTCGGCCGGGCGGCGGCTTCGGCCCCTGATGCCAACGATCGGCCGCTGGCTCACCCTGACAGGCGGGCTGGTTCTGCTAGTCTGCGGCCTGCTGGCGCTCACGAAAACGTCTTGCGCCTGGCGTGCGCCGGCGCCCGCCCCGCCCGAGTTGCCCGTCGAACCGCTCCCAGGGCCGAGCACCACCGTGCGCGTGCGGCTGGCCGACGGGGCTGAGGCGCTGGACGTATCGTCGCCTTCCCGGGGCGAATGGTTTACCCTGAGCAGCGTGGAGGGCGAGCTGGCCGTGCCGGGCCTGATAGCGGCGCCGGGCCTGATTGCGGGGCGCGGGCCCTGGGTGCTCGAGGCTGCGGAAGGCATGGTTACCATTGACGGGGAGAGGCTTCCCGCTTCGGCCATCATGCTGAAGTGCGAACGCGGCCTGTTCCGGCTGGACGGGGAACTGTATCGCGGCAGCCTGATCGTGACGGTGGACCCCGAGGGCGCCCTGACGGCCATC
>CAZXDF010000115.1:0-10689 GCA_964639345.1 uncultured candidatus Brocadiaceae bacterium
CGGATTCCTGGAGCTCGTCGGCCATCTTGACCACTCGCTCGCGCTTCTTGTTCCGGGCCAGGATCACCGGACTGCCGGCGAGATGGACAACGAGCGTGTAGCCGTGCCAATCATCGAGGAAGATGGACAAGGCGCGATGCAGATCGTCATCCGGTGCCAGAAGGACGGTCCTATGGATCCGCACGCGGGCGTCGGCATAACCGAACTGTCTCTTCTGGGGCCTGAAAGGTATCCGCCTTTCCCAAATCACCGTGCGGCTCGCGGCGTCAAAGACGAGCCTTACACGCATGCGCAGCAACAGTATGGCGGATGCGATGGGCAGAATGGCCATGACAAGTCCGGGCCGGCCCAACGCGACATATGCCACGTAGATCGGCACGACGGACAATAACCAGCGCAGGACCATGCTTTGGCCAATCAGGTTTTCATAAGTCCTGCGCTTGTAGCCGCCGGCACGCCCTTTCAGCGCATAGGAGTTAGGGACACGGGCTTTCGGGAATACGTTCTTGTGCGGCATTCTGGTCCCCCACGGCGAGGCTCACCAAGTGCGCCGGCGGCTCGCCGCCTCAGGTGTCCACGTCCACCTTGTCGTCGGGGGCGTAGGTGTGCTTGATGAAGACGGCGTCCAGCGGCTCATCGCCCGAGTTGATGATGTCGTGCGCCTCGCCCGGCTCGATGCGGAAGGCGTCGCCGGGGCCGATGTCATACTGGAGCCCCTCCACGAAGAAGGTGCCCGTGCCCGAGGTGAAGTAGAACGTCTCCTCGACCTCCTCGTGCAGGTGCGCGCCAAGCGTCTCGCCCGGCAGGAAGCGCATGATGCCCCAGTCGATGCGCGGGCCGCGAAAGAGGTATTTCGGGCCGCTCTGTCCCTTGCGGAACTCCAGGTCGGCAGCGTTGATTCGTTCCATCTGCGCGGGCCTCCTTGCTCGTCTCTAAAGACCGAGCCTGACAGGATCAACAGGATCAACCGGAGGGACGACCTGCTGACGGTCTTCCTCCCGCGGGCACGGCATCCGGCCTTCGCAGCCGGAGCGGCTGCTTCGGCGGAGTAGGCTGCCGTGCCCCTACTCGTTGTCGCCCTCGCGCCCCTTTCGGCTCAGGGCGTGCATTCGATGCCGCGTGCGGAGCGAACGCGCAATCATCTTCCAATCGCATTCGGCGCCTTCGACTGCACGCAGGTAATCCCTGAGCGTGCGCAGGCGGTCGGAGAGCGTGATCGCCCGGCGCGAGGCGGGCCACTTCACAACCGACCGATCCAGCCGCAGGAGGTTGCGCAGCCCCTCGCGCAGGCCCACGCAATTCTGCGCGCGCGCCTTCTTGAAGTCAATCACGAAGGCGCGGGGCGGATCGGCCTCTGGCGTGACGAGTATGTTCTTCAGGTTCAGGTCCCCGTGACGAATGCCCGCCCCGTGCATCGCCGCGACCGCGCCCGCGACGGCCCGGCTGATCGCCTGACGGAGGCCGGGCGACACGCCATCGCCCGGCGCCTCGCGTTCGCAAAGCTCCAGCAGGTTGACGGCGCCCAGAATCTCCTCGGTGACGTAGTGCGCCCGGAAGACGGGGCCAATGGCGCGCTGGAAGCGAAGCGCCACGGGCCGGCACGTCGGCACTCCCCGCTCCAGGGCGTGCAGGGCGAGGCCCAGTTCGCCGAGCATGGGACGCCGGCTGAGGAACGCGGTGCCCCACAGGCTCCCCAGCAGCCCGCCGTGCGCGAACTGCCGCACGACAAACCGCCGCGCGGCCAGCCGCCCACCGTCGACCCACGCGGGCTCCCAGCGCCAGACAGTCATGCGCCCGGCGGCGCGGGACTGCACCCCCGGCAGGTTGCGAAGGATCTCAGGGAGGCGCATCAGGTCGGGGAGCCCCTCGGGGGGCACAATCTCGTCGCTCACGCGCAACTCGACCCGGCCCTCCACATGGCGGCTCATCGCGGGCTGGGCTGGGGTATTGGGTTGCATGTTGCGCCGGGACTGGGGATTACGCCTCCGAAACGGCGCCGAAGGACTGCGGCCCCGTGTGCTATTCGATGTCCTTCACGCAGCGGAAGCCGGTCTGCTGGAGCGCGATCTTTGCCTCGTCCCCTCCCGGTTCCGGGGCATAGCGGACCGAGCATCGGGTGGGGATGGGTTTTGGGTATAGCGTGGTCCAACTCCCGCCGCGGCGCACGCGGGCCGTGACGCCGAAGGGATCCTCGTCGGGCCTCTTCTCGCTGCCTTCGTAGGGGGCGAGCCAACTGTCGGTCCATTCCCTCACGTTGCCCAGCATGTCAAGGCACCCGTAGGGGCTGGCTTTCGCTTTGAAGCTGCCGACGACAACGGGACCGGCGTCCCCCTTGCGCAGCTGCTGACAGAACTTCTTGTCCCAGACGCTGCCCCATGGGTAGAGCCTTCCGTCCACGCCCCGTGCGGCCTTCTCCCACTCGGCCTCGGTCGGGAGCCGTTTGCCGGCCGACTCGGCATAGGCGCTGGCATCCTCGTGGGTTACGTTCCTCACCGGCATGCGGGCCTCGCCCGCCCGGAATCTGCCATCCCGCCAGTCCACGGGGGCCGGATGGCCAGTGGCGTCAACGAAGCGCTTGTACTCCTCGTTCGTCACCTCCGTGCGGTCGATGTAGAAGGCGCCCGTCTTGGCCACGTGCCTGGACAGCTCCGCCGAGAAGTACCAGAAGTCGAGGTAGCTTTCCAGGACATCGGGGTCTTCGAAGACGTTTCTGCGCTCGAGGGGCTGGAGAAACCGGACAAGCTCCTCATGCGACGCACCCATGTAGAACGGGCCCTCGGGAACGTAGACCATGCCCTCGGGTGCGCCCTTCATTTCCTCGAGCGCCTCCGCCGCCCGCAAGCCCCACGTCGTGTGGGCGAAGTCATTACTCAGGCCCTCGAGCGCGGCCGTGCACTCGTCCTTCTTGCCGACGCCGCTGAGGCCGAGTGCCCCGTAGTACCTGCTCTCCGGGATCTTCTCCAGCGCCAGCGCCTTCACCTGCCCGTCGGGGGGCGCGGAGCGCACCAGCTCTTCGAACACGCGGGTGGCCTCGGCGAACTCCAGCCGCTCCATCTGCCCCTGGGCCTGTTCGTAGTCGGCCGCCGCCGCCGCCGGTTCCATCGGGGGCTTGCCCGCTTCCGGTGCGAGCCCGAGCTTCTCGGCGGTTGCCTTGGCGGTCCAGGGGCTGCCGGGATATTTCTTCGCCAGCGCCTCGAAACGGGTGCCCGCCGTCCCGGCCTCGCCCTCGGCGCGGGCCGACCGGAACAGCTCATACAGGACTTCGGCTTCCAGCCCCCCGGCGGTGATAGCCGCGCCGCTTTTCGGATAGTCCAGTTTGAGGCGTTCCAGCTCCGCCAGGGCTCCCAACATCTCGCCGCTAGCGAGCGCCTGCCGGGCAATTTCAAGCTGGATCAAGGGCAGCTGGCGTTTGCACTTGGCCGCCGCGGGGCTGTCGGGGTAGTTGTCGAGGACGAACTGGAGCCTGCCGCGTGCCTCCGAAAGCCTGCCATCCTCCTTCCACAGGTCGTAGCCCAGGCTGAACTCAATCTCGGGCTTCTTGCGCCCAAGCAGCGCTGCTTCGGGCGATTCGGGATAGTCTCGGGCGACCAGCTCATAGCGTTCCAGCGCTTCCTCGTACTGGCCGCGGCGCTGGCTGTCGTCGGCCCAGCGAGCGAGGACCGTGGGCAACTTGCGCCGGGCGAGCGCCACGTAATCGCCGGCGGAAGGGCCGACCTGGAGGGCCTCACGGTAGTGCCCTGCGGCCTGCCGAAACTCCTCCCTGTCGAGCTCGTCCTCGGCCCACTCACAGTAGATGCGGGACATCCAGTCCCCGGCCTGCACGGCCACCTCCGCCACGTCGCTGTATCCGTCGACCACCTGCTTGAACGCGAGTATGCCGAGGTAGTAATCGCCTTCCGGGCTGTAGCGCTGGCCCCAATCCGTCTGAGCCCCCTGGAGGGCCGCCCGAGCCCCCTCCGTGCGGGCCTGCAGGCGGCTCGCCGCCAACTCCTCGGCGGAGAGACCTTTCGCTACCGGCTCGCTTGCGGATTCGTCAGGGGGAACCTGCGTCGAAAGTTGCGGTACTTCCGGTGCCTGTGTGCCCGCGCCCTCTTCTCGCACGAGCATCAGCGCCAGCGAGACCACCGCCACCAGGGCAACCGCGAGCGCCAATACATTCAGGGGCGAGGCGGCCAACCTCCTTGCGCCTCGACGCGGCGCCCGGGCCTCGATCTCGTAGTCCTGGGCGAATGCACTGTCCGTGCCCGCCGGCACAACGCTCACGTGCCCGGCCTGGAGGCTCTGGGTGCAGCGGTCCAGGTCGTCGATGAGCTTCTGCGCGCTGCCGTAGCGACTCTGCGGGTTCCTTGCCAGGCACCGGCTCACGACTAGGGAGAGTGCCTTCGGCACGCCGGCCCGCGCCTCGTGCGCCGGGACCATTTCAGCCTCGCAGTTGGCAAACAGGTAGCCGATCGGGTGCTCGGACGGGAACGGCTCCTGCCCGGTGACCATTTCGTAGCCGAGCACCCCCAGCGCGAACAGGTCGCCGCGCGCGTCCGGCATGCGGCCCCGTATGACCTCGGGCGCGAGGTATTTCGGCGGGCCGCTCAGATCGCCGAACATGCTCAACATGCCGTCGGCCGCGGCGGTCCCCAGGTCCAGGAAAAGCACCTTGACCAGGGGCCGGCCCCTCTGATCCTGCGTGAGGAAGATGTCGGTGGGTTTGAGATGCCCGTGGACGATGTTCTCGCGGTGCGCCGCGCGCAGGGCCTCGGCGACCTGGCGCATGATCTCCAACACCTCCAGGGGGTCGAACTGAGCCGTCTTCAGCCGGTCGCTGAGCCGCTCGCCGGGCAGCTCCTCCACCACGGCGAAGTACTGCTCGCCGATCTGTCCGACCTCCACGATGCGGGCCACGTTGGGGTGCTCTATGGTGGCCTCCCGCTCGACCCAGCGTTCGTAGAAGTAGCGCCGGAACTCTGGATCACTGCTCATGGCGCGCGGGACCAGCTTCAGCAGCACGGTGGAATCGTCCTGCGTGTCCCGGGCGCGGTAGAGCTTGCCGGCTACCCCCTCCTCAAGCGTCTCGATGAGCCTGTAGCGGCTGGGCTTCCCGTCCTGGTCTCGTTGCTCTGCCACGGCACACTCCCGTTCAGAATGGCGCAGACGTTCTCCCCCGGCCTCACCATTGTATACGAGCCGGGGCGGTATGGCAATCCCCGAATCGAACGCCGGCAGGGATGTCCTGGGTTGATGCCGGCGCCGCGTGGCAAGCGGGCCCTCAGAATTGACTTCGGCCTCCAGGCTTCCCTATCATAGCCCCTGAGAACGCTACGGGCGCGCAATCAGCCCCGTTCGCCGGGGTATGGGCGCGTTATAGGGGAGGCCTTGCGGTCGGATGAACGAGGAGCACCTGCCGGACAGTTTCTCCCTGCTGCGCCAGTTCCTCGACTACTGCGGGGCGGAAGCGGGACTGACCAGCGGCACTCTCCTGGCCTATGAGTCCGACCTCACCGATTTCCTGCGCACGCTGGACCTGCGCCGCGGGGAGGACCTGGCGGACCTCAAACCCGTCCGGCTGGTCGACTACGTTGAGTCCTGCCGCCGCCGCCCCCTCGCGCCCAACACGGTCTGGCGGCGGATGGTGGCGGTGCGGATGTTCTACCGGTTCCTGGTCCTCGACGGCTACGTCGAGAGCGACGTCACGCAGGGCTTCAACACGCCCCGGCTCTGGAAGAGGGTGCCCGGGTTCTTGAGCGTGGCGGATGTGGAGCGGCTGCTGGCGGCGCCCGAGGGTGAGGGGCCGCTCGCGCTGAGGGACAGGGCCGCGCTCGAGATGCTATACGCGACGGGGGCCCGGGCGAGCGAGCTGTGCGGGCTGGACGTGGGGAGCGTGAACTTCGAGTACAGCTTCGCGCGTTGCCTGGGCAAGCGCGGCAAGGAGCGGCTGGTGCCGGTGGGGTCGCGGGCGCTCCAGGCGCTCAGGCGCTACGTCAGCGACGGGCGCGGCGCGCTGCTGAAGGCAGGGTCGGGCGCGGCGCTGTTCTTGACCCGCCGGGGCACGCGCCTGTCGCGGCACTCCCTGCGGGCCCTGGTCAGGAAGTATGGCCGGGCGGCGGGCCTCGGCGCGGCGGTCCACCCCCACATGCTGCGCCACAGCTTCGCCACGCACCTGCTGGCCGGCGGCGCGGACCTGAGGGCCGTGCAGATCATGCTCGGTCATGCCGACATTTCCACCACCGAAATCTACAGCCACGTGGGGCGGGACCGCCTGCTCCGGGTGCACAAACACTACCACCCCAGGGCCTAACGGCGCACACGCGCGCGCGGGCCTGCCGCGCAGAGCACCGGGAGAAGGAGCGGCCGGATGAAGTCGCACACAGTGGAACTGCGCGTTTGCTACGCGGACACCGACCGCATGGGCTGGGTCTACTACGGGAACTACCTGCGCTACTTCGAGATCGGCCGGACCGAGTACCTCCGAGAGGCCGGCACGACGTATCGCGACCTGGAGGAGCGCGGCGTGTTCTTTGCGGTGAGCGAGGCGAGTTGCCGGTACCTGGAGGCGGCCCGCTACGACGACGTGCTGCGCGTTACGACGTGGGTGGAGCGGCTGCGGCCGACGAGGATAGACTTCGCCCACCTGGTGGAGCGCAAGGGCGCCGGCGCGCGCGTGGCCGAAGGCCGCGTCGTGCTGGCATGTGTGAACGGGAGCGGCCGGCCGGTGCGGCTGCCCGAAGAGGTGACCGGGGCCGTGAAGGTTCGAGAAGGGGCGCCTGGGTGATGGCCGAACAGAAGCTGCCGCTCGAACCGGGCGAGCGCCTCCTGTGGCGCAGCTCCAGGGCAGGCAGCGGGTTGCGCCGCGCCCACCTGCTGCTCCAGATCGCCGCGCACTTCATCCTTACCGCCCTGGGGCTTTACCTCCTTGCCTTGGGATATCTGTTCAGGCATGTCCTCGACCCGAGGTTGGTCCGCGCGGCGCAGGTGGGAGGCCCGGTGACACTGCTCGTGGGGAACGCCGCCATGGCGGCCGCAGGCATCAAGGGGCGGCGAGGCCTGCGGCAGACCGAGAGGACAGTGCACTTTCTGACGGACCGGCGCGTGGGCGTGCTGCGCGGGAAGCTCGGGCTGAGCCAGATGCCACTGCTTCCGCAGATCGATGTCCGCGAGGGCGAGGATTCCATCGAGTTCCGATTGCCGGAGCAGGTGCCCATCACACTGGAGGGGCTCAGCAGCGCCGAGACGCGCCTGCTCAAGGCGGCTCTGGAGAACGTTCTTCACGAGCCGGACTCGCAGGAAGACACTGAGGGAGGTGACCGAACAGGAGAGGGATGAGGACGGGGTTGGAGCGTTGTAGGATGGTGATGGACATTTGGGCCCTTGTCGCGTTGGCCGCCGGCGGCGCTGCCGCGCAGCAGGCAGGGGCGTGGCCGCATTGACACGGGTCGCCCGAGGCACTATGCTGACGCCCGCGGCCGGATCGGCTGCCGGGTCCGGTCATCTACTGCAGTGACTGCGCGCATCCGGGGAATGCTCATGCAATACTTGGGATACATACTATTGGGTTTGGTGGCGGGGTTCGCCAGCAAGCTGTTGGGAATGGGCGGCGGCGTCCTGGTAGTGCCGGTGCTGATTTTCTTCTTCGCGCTGCCCATGAAGATGGCCGTCGGCACGTCGTTGGCCTACATTGCGCCGGTTGCGCTGTCGGGCGCATTGCAGGATGCGTTCAAGGGATACATCAACTACAGGATCGCGCTGGTAGCGATCCCGTTCGGCATTATGGGCACTTACATCGGCAGCAAGGTCAGTGACGGACTCAAGGGCAATACGTTGAAGGTGGTTTTCGGCGTTCTGATGATACTGGTCGGCCTCAAGATGGTCCTGCTGCCAGGAGGCTGGGGCGAGCTGTCGGACAAGGTCAAGGGCCGCACGGAAGCCGGGGATGCGGCGGGCCTCAGCGGTCAACAGCAGGAATCGGAAGGTTCCACGGGGCGTCCTTCCGGCTGACCCCGTCTCCTCGACATGCCACTGGCCCAGCGGCACGAGCAATGCCCCTTCTCTACAATCGAATCCAGTTCTGGGCTGCGGGGACGGCCGGCAGCGCGGTAGCGTGGCTGCTGGGCCGGACGTGGCGCGTGCGCACCGTGCCGTCGGAAGCCCTGGCACGTCGCGTGCGGAGCGGCCGGCAGCAGGCGGTCGTCGTCTTCTGGCACCGGCACCTGCTCGCGCTCATGTGCGCCTGCCGCGATTGGCAGCGTTATTGCGTGCCCGTCAGCGAGCATCGCGACGGGGAGTACGTGGCGCAGATAATGGAGCGCAACGGCTTGCTTGCCGTGCGGGGCTCGAGCACCCGTGGGGCGGTGAAGCTGCTTCGAGGGTTGATCGCCGCCGGCCGGCAGGGGTGGAACTGTGCCATCACGCCCGACGGCCCGCAGGGGCCGCGCTACAGCGTCAAGCCCGGCTTCGCCATGCTGGCGCGCCGGCTGCGCGCGCCGGTCTTCCCGATGGGCGTGGCGGTGGACAGGGCATGGGTGCTCAACAGTTGGGACGGCTTCGTGATCCCGAAGCCGACGGCCAGTGTGTGCGTCTACGTCGGCGACCCGCTTGACCCGGAGGCGGCCGACAGGCTCCGGTCGCGGGCGGTCTGCGCCGACATGAAGGAGAGGCTCATCCGGGCCAACGAGTGCGCAGCGGAGGAGCTGCGCGGGCCCCGGGGCGGCGGGCGCTGACGGTGCGACGTAATGGCCGGCAGGGACGGGCGGCCGTGGTCCGCCCTGCCGGGGACTCGCCAAGTTACGCGCCTTCGGGCAGGTCAGGGGGCCGCACGGCGCAGTAGTCCTGGCCGGAAATGCTCGCCTTCTGCCCGCTCTTGAGGCGGGTGTGACGGCCGAAAGAGGGCATCTTCGCCAGTTCGTCCGCGCTGAAGACGGGCCCGTCCTGGCAGACGAGACGCCCGTCGCATTCGCACTGGCCGCAGACGCCGAACCCGCACTTCATGTAACGCTCCAGGCTGGCCTGACACTCGACGCCCGCGCGCCGGCACGCGTCGACCACCGGCGCCATCATCGCCTCCGGGCCGCAGGTGTACACGGCGTCGACACCCCCCCCTAGCAGCAACGCATCGAGCGCGCGCGTGGGGTAGCCTTCCCGGCCGAGCGAGCCGTCTTCGGTGCAGATGATCTGCCCGGGTAGCCGCTCGCGAAACAGCACCTCCTCTGCCGTCGGTGAGCCCTGGATGATGGTTGCGCCCGGCATCTGGTCCGCCAGGAGCTTCAGGGGCGCCAGGCCGCACCCACCCGCCACGAGCACGGCACGCGACGGCTCCAGCCGCTCCTGCCAGCCCCGGAACCCGCGGCCGTAAGGCCCTCGGAAACCCACCATCCGGCCGGGACGGGCCTCGTGCAGGCTGGTTGAGAACGGCCCGCGCCGCAACACCGTGACGCCGAAGCGGTCCCCCTCAAGGTAGCTGACGGCGTAGGGCCTCTCGCCTATGCCCGGCAGCCACACCATGACGAACTGCCCCGGCTGCACGGCCCGGGCCTTGAATGACGGGTCCGAGCGCTCGGGCAGCGGGAAGAACAGGGTGGCCATTCGCGGGGTCTCCCGGCGCGCCTCCAGCAGCGGGAGCGCAACGGGCAGTTGCGGGGCGAGCGCCCCGGCTGCGGCCCTGATATGTTCGCCGGACAGTTTACCCATGGACGGCGCCTATCGCATCGCTGAGGGATTCGATCCCGAGCCTGTCGCACTCGGCGGCAAGCTCCTCGGCCACGCTGCGGAACACGCCCAGCCCGCGCTCGTAGACGCCCGTGCCGACGCCCACGGCCGCGGCGCCGGCCATGATCATCTCCAGGGCGTGCCGCCCGGTGGAGACCCCGCCGATGCCGATGATGGGGGCGCGCCGCCCGGCCCTGCGAAGGGCCGCGGCGACGTCGTAGACGCACCGCACGGCCACGGGCCGAAGGGCTGGGCCGCTGACGCCGCCCGCGCCGAAGGCCAGCACGGGCCGGCGGGCTTCGAGGTTGATGATCATGCCGGGCCCGAGGGTGTTGACGGCGCTGATGCCGTCCGCGCCGCCTTCCAGCGCCGCCAGGGCCAGCTCCCCGATGGCCGGCACGTTGGGCGAGAGCTTGACGAAGATCGGCCGGTCCGTCGCCTGCCGCACGGCGCGCGTGATGGACTCGGTCGCCTCCGGCGTGCTGTGCCCGGCCAGGGTGCCGTAGCCGGGCGTGTGCGGGCAGCTCAGGGGAATCTCCAGCGCCGCGAAACCGCAGCGCATCAGGCCCTCGGCGACGGCCGCGAACTCGTTCGCATCGCGCCCGACGGCACTGGCGAAGATCGGGATGGGAAGGTCGGCGACCTCGGCGAACTCCCTCTGCGCCTCTTCGAGGCCGGCGTTGGCGTAGCCGACGGCGTTGAGCATGCCCGCTTCGTAAGCGATGACGGTGGGGTTGGCGTGGCCCTCGCGCGGCTCGGGGCTGACGCTCTTGATGCTGGCCGCCCCCGCGCCCGCCTCCGCCACCCGGACGAGCAGGTCCTTCGAGAGCCCGAGCACGCCGGATGCCAGCACGGTCGGCTTGGCCAGCTCGATGCCGCACAGGTTCGCCGAGATGTCGGCCATGACGCCCTCCGGGTGCGATTATACGGTCCGGCCGCCCGGTCCTGCAAAGCAAGGCGGCGGCGGCGCGCGCGCCGCTGAGGCCTTGTCTCTGC
>CAZXDF010000116.1:0-4233 GCA_964639345.1 uncultured candidatus Brocadiaceae bacterium
GCGCAAGCCGGGAGCAACAGTCGGCTGCCACCAGGTGGGGCCGCGCTGGTCACGCCTCGTGACGACTACTTGTCAACGAAACTACGGGCGGTCGTGACACGCATCACGGCGCATCGGCGCCAGCCGCGGGCGGCGCCGCGCTCGGAACCTCGGCCACACCTCAGCCGCCGAAACGCTGCTGGAGAGGCGCCTCAACGCCCGCACGCGGGCTTTGGCACTCGAGTTGCTACGTGTCCTGCGCCCACTGGGCGCCTTCTACGACCCCAACCCTTGAGGACCACCTCTCTGAAAGGAAAGAACGCATGCGAACTCTGTTCCTTCCGCTGCTCCTTCTCATCGTTAGCCCTTCCCCCGCTCCCCAGAGCCCCGACAAGGTCGACGTCTCAAAGATCTACGGTCGCATCCAGTACGTGGACGCGTTCGCGGACTACACGATCGAGGTCGTGGACGCCTTCCCGAAGCTCCGGGTCGAGGTGGTCGACGCCTTCGCAGACTCCGTCGGTGAGTGGGAGATCGTCACCGCCTTCCCTGACTTCACGATCCAGAAGGTCAATGCCTTCGGGGACTTCAAGGTCCAGTACGTGGACGCATTCCCGGGCCCCGGTTGCCGCTAGCGCTCCAAGAGCACGTCGCAGCGCGCCCGCCCCCGGGTGTTCAGACAGTGCCATTACACGCCCCATGAGCGAAATAGCCGGCGAAGACGCACTTCTTCTTGCACCCCTCGTGGCCGTTTCACGCCTTATCCCCTGAGAGCGGGCAGAGCGTCCGATCTCGATCATCCGATAGCGAAAGGAGAACAACATGAATATCGAATCTCTGATGCGCGCAACAGCAGCGCATCGCACTGTCCTCCGGCGACAGGGCATCTCATGGTTCTTCACGGGTTGCGTCTGTCTCGTCTCGGCCGGACAGGCTGCCAGCCAGGGAACCGATCAACGGGCCGGCTACTTGCAGATGCTCGAAGCCAACGGGCCCAAGAACAAGGGGCTGGCGGAGCTCTCCGGAGGCGACGCGCCGATTCTCGGCAGACCGACGTCGTTCCGGGTCGTCGCGCCGGGCTACACGCACGCCATCTGCTTCATGGCCGCGAAGGCAAGCTCGGGGTTCGTCATCCCGTTCAGTTCCCCGCTCACGATCTACGTCGATCCGGCCTCGATCCTGTTCAGCCTCCCCAAGGTACTGACCGGAGGCGTCGGCGAACTGTCCTTCGCCCTGCCGCCAGCACGGGCCCTGCTCGGCCTGGACCTTGCGGTGCAGGGCCTCGTGATGACTAAAAGCCACCCAAACCAACCTCTGCAGGTCGGAACGACCGGTTTGCTCGCCGCGAACCTCGGGTCGAGTGCTGCCTTGGGCACGATGATCATCAACTTCCCTTTGAAAGGCACAGCGGGTCAGGGAACGAGCAATCCAAATGGTCCGGACGGCTGGCTGAGGGGTTGGGGTGGAGGACACAAAGTCGGCGACCTGATCACGTTCAAGAACCCGTTCAACACCAACGTGTGGGTGTGCATGACCGCAACGGTCAGGGTGCTCCGAGGAGCCTGCCGCAAGCCGTTGATCATCCACAGTGGCGGCCCTGGCAGGACCGGCGTTACGTTGGCGACCATTCCGGTCAAGGACGGGAAGTACGAGAGGTGCTTCTGCCTCGCCAGGAAGGGTTCGGTGTACGTCTACAACCCGAACCCCGCGCCGTGCCTTATGGAGGTGACGATCGCCCCGATCGAGTTCCAGGGTCCGTGCAAGTAGCGAAAACCCGGCCGGGGCTTTCCGCGCCTCGTCCCACCTGAGTTGGGGCGAGGCGCTGGAAATCTCCGGCCGGGCTCATCGCTGGACCGCAAGCGGCGCCAGGCACGCGGTTCCACCCCGCAGCGGAGATCAACCGCTATGATCAACCAAAATATTGTGCTGCGAGGCCACCCGCAGCCTCCTTCCCCCATCAAAGGAGCACCCGATGCGTCCACTCTCTCTCTTCTCTCTGGCAGTCGCCGCCACCCTCGTCGGTACGGCGTCAGCCCAGCTCGCGACTCCGAAGTTCGCGAACACCTTCAACAACGGCGCGCGCTCGCGCGGCTTCTCGTTCCAGGTCCCGGCTAACACGGTCCTGATCGTGGTCCATGCGCAGGTTCCCGACGAGCCCGCGGCCGGGAACCAGGCCGTGGCGCTCTACCGGCTGACGGCCAAGCCGCCGGCCTACCCGGGGACCGTGCCGGGCAACCCTGTCTGGTTCGGCACCGGCAAGAGCTCCGACCGCCTTGCGGTCATCCCGCCGCAGACTTTCAAGGCCGGCGAATGGCTCTGCGTCATCGGCATCACCGGCAGCGCGACGACCGCGAACAACTCGTACGGCTCAGCCGGCTGCCTATCGACGTTGGTCCTCGGCAAGACCACGCAGATGTGCCGGCTGCTGACCCAGACCAACATCTTCGCGAACAGCGGCGTCGGCGCCCTGTCGAGCGAGGATGGGGGCGCCATCGCGCGCGTGCGCCTCTGGGTCGCCGGCGGACCGTCCGCGATCCCGTTCGGGAAGTCCAAGCGCGGCGCGCTCGTGCCGTGTGATCCGTTCCCGCCGAGCATCAACACGAGCGGCAAGTACTTGGTCATGCCCGGCACGGGTTCAAACAACGGCGCCGTGATGCTCCTGGGCGCCGCCCGGCAGACGCCGCCGATCCCGACGCCCTACGGCGACCTCAACATCCGCTTGCCATTCTTCGTCCTCGGCGCCTTGCCGCCCATTCCGGCCACGGGCTCGACCGTGTCGTTGCCGCTTCCCAACGACAAGAACCTCCTCGGGCTGCTGCTGGCGTGGCAGCTAGGCATCATCGAGGCGACCGCGAACCCGGCGGTCCAGCTGACCAACGGGCTCGAGTGGATCCTCGGTAACTAGCGGACCGTGTCCTGGGCCGGCGCTTGCGCGGCTCGCCGTCGTGCCCGGACCCGGCCGTTCTCAGAGTTGATCCGGCGGCAGCGCCATCCGTACATGGAAACACCTACCGAGTCCGTCGTGGGAACAGTGTGCTCCCCGGAGAGCAGGGACCTTCGGTCGCCGAGCCTTCCTTGGGCTACTCTCTTCCGCTCAAAGCGCAGCGAACGACGATGGACCCGGAGACGAAGCAGGATTTCGACCAGGAGCAGCGCGCGGCATTCGAGCGGCGCTTTCGGCGTCACCATCGCTTCCAGATCTTCAGCCTCGTGGGCGGCCTCGTCTTCTACTTTGTCCACATGGTCTACGCCCTGTCCGCGGACATCTGGGACGAGTCCTGGGGATATGGGCTCCTCCCTCTCTTCGGCGGCGCCTTGATGTTCTTGAACTCCGCGCGGACACACAACCGCTGTCCCGCATGTGACCACTTCTTCGGCCGGGGTCTGCCGACACGCACCCGAAAGATCTGCCCAGCCTGCGGGTCCCAGCTGATCGGCTGAACTCCCAGCTAGCCACGGAGAGACTCCACACAGGCGGCGTGACAGACATGGCCTGGGTGCCCACAACATGGCCGCGCTCCCTACGCAGGTCAGCTACCGTGCTCAGGATGGGACGAGCTTGGATCCTGGTCGCCGCCCTGCTGGCGGGCTGTGCCACGCCACCCTCGTCGCTGCGCGAGGAGAAGCCCGTCGTGATGATCAAATCGGTACGGCTGCCGGTGCGCCACTGGGTCCCGTGGTACTCGCGCTTCGCCGAACACCTGTGGGTCGACTTCTACCACGCGGACAGCTGGCACCGTGCCGAGTGGGACAACATCCACCACATCCGCCTGCAACTGATGAGCGAGACGCAGGTCTTCCACGACGAGCGCTGGGAACGCCCCGCCCAGGTGCACCAGTGCTTCTACGGAGAAGAAGGCGCGCGCATCGCGCACGAGATCGTCACGCGCTGCAAGGACTACCCATTGGTGAAGGACTACCGCGCCTGGCCGGGCCCGAACAGCAACTCGTTCCTGGTCTGGCTCGCGCACGAGGTCGACATGCGCTTCGTGCCGCCGCCGAACGCCCTCGGCAAGGACTTCACGACCTGGCTGCACGCCGGTGTCACGCCGAGCGGCACCGGGCTCGAGCTTGAGACGCTGCCGCTCGGCCTCGAGGTCGGCCTTCGCGAAGGCATCGAGCTGCACTGCCTCGGCCTGACGGCCGGGATCGGGCTGTGGCCGCCGGCCTTGAAGCTGCCCTTCCTGCCCGCGATCCCGGGCGGCTGGTTCGCGCCCGACTAGGACTCCGCCGACGCCGCGCTAGCACCGCGTG
>CAZXDF010000117.1:0-7952 GCA_964639345.1 uncultured candidatus Brocadiaceae bacterium
ACTCGTTTGAGGGCCTTGCCGAACCGTGGATATTCCGCAGGGAAGGAGCTTTCAGCGTGGATGGGCTTCCTGAGGTTAGGGAAAACGTTCAGCTTGTCAAGGGGTGGTTTGCGGAAACACTGCGCGCGTTCTTGAAGGAGCACACCGAAACCTGCGCCTTCATCCACATTGACTGCGACGTATACTCCTCTGCAAAGACGGTATTGGGCTGTCTGGAGCAAAGGATTGCCGCAGGTACTGTCATTGTCTTCGATGAGTTCTTCAATTATCCCGGGTGGCGCGAGGGCGAGTACAAGGCCTTCATGGAGTTCGTAGACCAGATCGGCGCGCGGTTTGAATATGTCGGCTACACTTATCAGAAAACCGACAAGCATCGATCGGGACAGCAGGTGGCCGTGAAGCTGACTGGATTCGGATAGCCTGGGGAAGCGACTTACCGGTCTCTGCGCCTTGGGAGCTCGTAATGGGTGTGGCCTTCCGCGAACGGTGGCGCGAACTGGCGACGATGTGGCGCCGCGCATTCGGTCGGAGTCGGACCGGCCGGATGTGCTTCCTCATCGCTTCTCCACGGTCTGGAACCACGTGGCTCAAGAGGGCCTTGAACAGCCATCCGGAGGTCTTCTGCACGGAGAACCGATTCTTCGGACAGTACTGCGATTTCGTTCATGATCGCGGCGCGACACGACCCCGGCTCAGGATCACGCTCGACAAGTACGTCGAGAGCGTGCTGCTTCACCTGAACTGGCGGGACTGCTATCCGAGACGAGAAGACGCGCGAAGGGAAATCTTCGAAGCCCTGGCCGGGACGATGGTGGAGTTGGCCGGTCGACGCTCCGGCAAGCGGATCATCGTCGACAAGATTACGCCCTATGTGGACACCTCGGCAGTGGTTGCCGAATCGATCACGGCCTTCTTCCCGGGCGCCAGAGTCATCAAACTCGTGCGTGACGGTCGCGACGTCCTCACCAGCGGCGTGTTCCACTGGCTGAACAGGAGCACGGACGATGCCGGCGAGGACGAGACGGCGGCGCGCAGGAGGGCGTACTTCGTCGGCGGGGACACGAGCGCGGCGCTCCCGCGCGTCTTCTCCGACGGGGACGTGCGGGAATGGTGCCGCACCTGGGTCGGGCCACTGGAGGCGGCGGAGCAGCTGGCCGAACGCCACCCGTTGCTCCGGATCAGCTACGAAGAAATGAAGGAGGACTTCGGCAGCGTGCTCGCGAGAGTCTTCCGCTTCCTTGGAGCGGGATGCTCCGACGCCATCGCGCGGCAGTGCTCGGAGAGCTCTTCGTTCGAGAAGATGTCCGGTGGGCGAACGCCCGGGGAGGAGGCGCCGACCGCCCACGTGCGCAAGGGAGTTGTGGGCGACTGGAAGAACTACTTCACTCGGCGGGACGGCGAGCTTCTCCACGAACTGGCCGGGAGACATCTCGTCGCGCTGGGATATGAGCGGGACGAGCGCTGGTACGAAGCCCTGCCCGAGGCCTGGCACCATCCCCGGTCGTTGCCCCGGTGCATCCCAGAGAATCGGTAGACGGTATGGTAGAATCAGATCGGATAGGTCTCCGGGCGGGCGCTGTTGCGCGTCGTCGTGGAAGATGTTGACAGCGCTCAGGGCGAAGCTCGTCAAGATCGGCGCGAGGCTGGTCCGGCACTCCCGCTACGTGATCTTCCGGCTTGCGGAGGTGGCTGTGCCGAGGCAGCTTCTTGCTGCGATTCTCGGGAGAATTCAGCAACTTGCGCCAGCCCCGACCCGACGCCGAGGACGGATACGCCCCCAAGTAGCCTATCGGAAGGTCTCCTGTAGGGACGATCTGTCGCGGGAGCAGTCAGGCCCGTCTGTGAGGGCTGTTCTTGGCCCAGTGCACACCCGGGGCCATGGGATGGCGGGCATCAGGACGCCAGTGTCGGGCTTGACAATGCTCGAACGGGGGCCTATACTCCGCTCGGTGGGCTCAGATGACCCACCAATAGCCGCATCTGGGAAAGATGGACTTAAGGAGATAGTTGAACTCCTGAAATCCGAAGACGAGCAAGCGCGTTTCACGGCCCTCGACTCACTGTCGAAAGCTGCCCTGCCGGAGACGCAGGAAGCGCTGACCCGCTACTTGTCGAGGGAGGATGTACCGCAATTCGAGAAGACCATTGCAGCGGCGGGGCTCGTTTGGACGGGCAAGAAGGAATACCTGCGCTTCATTGTTGATTCGGTTGAGCATCAGGAGGGGGACTGGCCTCCTTGGGCAGAGATAGAATTACTGGGTGATGGGCGAGTTGGGCGGAGAAGAGCACCTGCCCGTGCTGCGTGCCGTCATAGTTAGTGACCGCTACAGTCGCGCCGCAGCAGCGGCAGCTGCGCTCAGGATAATCAAACGTGCGGAGAAGGACAGGCAGAACAAGGAGCCCGAATGACGGCACCCTCGTGCGGTCCGCACTATGGCGCCGGCCGCGGGCGATTTGAGTCCACGGGTGAGGCAAAGATGAGCGAGGCGCGTCCTACCATTCTGCTGCTTGACGGAAAGCGGCGCGGCCACTTCTATGAGGAGATCCGCGGCGCCATGGATGCCGAGTGGCTCATAGGCGATACCGGCGAGCCCGTCGCCGCCAAAGCGGAAGACATCGACCTAACGATCAACAACGGCGAGTACAACGCCTCGGTCTCGGCCGCCGTCCGCGAGTACGCACGGCACGGCGTGCCCTCCTTGCACATCGTCGACGGCATCTTGGAGTGGCGAAGCACCTGGGAGAACCCGCGGACCGCTTCCCAGGAACGCGGGATGCCCCTCTTCCAGCCGGTCCTCTCGGACAAGATCGCGTGCCTGGGCCGCTCCCAGGTGCGGATCCTGGAGTCGTGGGGGAACCTGGGCAGGTGCGAGATCGTCGGGGCGCCCCGCTTCGACAGGCTCCTGGGGCGAAGGCCGCGCGGGAGGCGGCCGGAGGAGGCGTTCCGAGTGCTGGTGATGACCGCTAAGACGCCCGGATTCACCCCTCGGCAGGTCGAAATGGTACGCCGGGGACTCAAGGACCTGGGCCGCTGGTTCGCGCAGAATCCCGAGATCGCCGGGACGCGGATCGAGCCGGTGTGGCGCCTGACCGGGAAGCTTCCGGAGGAGATAGGCGTCGCCTCCGACGCCTCGGATTTCACGGGGAAGCAACTGGCCGAGGTGCTTGAGCTCGTTGACGCCGTGGTCACCACCCCCTCGACGGCCATGCTGGAGGCCATGCTACAGGGCGTGCCCGTCGCCCTGCTGGACTACAATAACCGCCCCCACTACGTTCCCGCCGCATGGTCCATGGCTGCCGCCGACCACATCGGCAAGGTTATGCCGGAGCTCCTGGACCCGCCACCAGCCAGGATGCTTTACCAGGATACGGTACTCCACGACGTTCTGGAGTGCCGCAGCCCGGCCACGCCGCGCATGGTGCGGCTCATCAAGACGCTGATCGCCATCGGCCGGGAATGCTGTACCCACCGCGGTCCCATCGAGCTGCCCCGGCGCATTCTTTCCGACCCGCAGAACGCGCATCATCTGCCCGAGGAGGCCTTCGATCTGCGGAGGCTCTACCCCCATCATCCTGTCTTTGCCGAGATGGGTCGCGTGCGACTTCAGGCGGAGTTGGGGTACCTGGTAATGCGGGTCGCCCGGGCAGACCGGGACTCCGCCGAACTCAAGCGTGCGGTCGCCGAACGCGACCGCTACAAGGCAGCGCTACAAGCAGTGCTCGACAGGGCGCCCGTGCGGGTCTGCAGGGCGCTGAAGCGGTGGCTGGCCTCGCTGGTTGGGAGGAGGCCAGGGGAGAACTCGGAGGCCGCGGACCGGTCGCAATCGGCCTGACCGCGTTTGCGCCGCGCGGGGCGAACAAGGCGCCCCGTCCCCTTCACCCCGGCTTCCTGACGCATCCGGACGATTGCTTGCCCGACAGGGCGATTAGGAAGCGCTATCTTCGTCCGTACATAGTAGCGGCAAGGTGATTCGCAGTTTCGCCCTTTGAAATCGCGAATAGGGGCGGTACACTGGTTTAGAAACATTTGGAATGTTCCAAACGTACAGAAGCAGCCGGCTCAGCCAGTGGCGGCGTTACCATTGCTTCAATCAGGTGTTTCCTCACCGTGGCCGAGGACTATGATCCCATCCGCGAACGGTTCATCCACGAGGTGGGCGAGTTCGCTGGCAGCCTCGGCCTCAGCCGCCCCGCCGGCCAGCTCTACGCCCTGCTCTACGCCCTGCTCTACATGAGCCGCGAGCCGAAGTGCCTGGACGAGATGGCCGACTCGTGCGAGGTGAGCAAGGCCACCGCCAGCATCAACGTGCGCGAGCTCGAGCGCTGGGGCGCGGTGCGCCGCGTCTGGGTGCGCGGCGACAGGAAGGATTACTACGAGGCCAACCGCAACGTGGCCGAGATCGCCATCAGCCGCGTCAAGGAAGGGCTCGGCTGGCGTCTGGAGGGATTCAACGCGGCCCTCGAGGAGACCGAGGAGCAGGTTCAGCAGATGAACGAGAGCCCCGGCAACCGCGATTTCTATCGCCAGCGCCTCAAGGAGATACGCAAGCACCGCAACTCCCTGGACCGCCTGCTCAGGAACATCGACAAGATCTACGGAGTGGCCAAGAGGTTCCTGTAGGCCGTCACGTGCCCTTGGCATGCAGACCGATTCCCTGCGGACGGAAGGAACGAACTGATGCGGCCCTTCATCGATCTTCAACGCCAATACCGAGAGAACCGGGAGGCGATCGACCGGCAGATCCAGGAGGTTCTCGACTCCTCAGGCTACATCCTGGGGCCGGAGGTCGAGGAGATAGAGGACAGGCTGGAGCAAGGTGGCAGGCGTGCGGCACGCCGTGCGCGCGGGCACATGCGCGCGGCTGGACGCCATCTAGGCGGCCGTACTGCTGGCGAAGCTGCCGAAGTTGGCGTGGGAGATCGAGCAGCAACAGAAGGTCGTCTCGCGCTACAACGAGGCCCTCGCGGACGTGTCCGTGACACCTGCGGTCCGGCCCGGCAACGTGTCGGTATGGGCCCAGTACTGCATTCGGGTGACGGATCGCGACGCGGTTCAGGCACGCCTGCACGAGGCCGCGTGCCAACGGCCGTCTTCTATCCCAGGCCGCTGCACCTGCAGAAGCGGTGCCGCCTTGTGATCTCCGTGGACCTGCTTGGCCGCAGCGTGGCGGCCGAGATCGGCGCTGAGGCCCTTGAACCGATTTGAGGTCGCTTTCACTCCCCAGGCGAGTCCGGGCCGTCGCGAGACACAGAAATGAGAAGCGGGAGGTCAGTTGGTGAGGGCAGGATGAGGATTCTTGCCATACAGCCTTTCCTAGGTGGCTACAGGATAGGGCCAAATGCCGGCGGCGGGGACAAGGCCGCCCTCAGGCTTGCCCATCACCTGGCGCAAGCCGGGCACGAGACCTACGTGCTTCCTTGGCGAAAAGAGCGCATACTGAACACGCGGCGCTTCGCGCTGGCAGATGACGGCTCTAGCGCGACCGTCCTTCAAACGGTTCACATGCCCTCGAACCGGGCCTGCGTTAAGGAGCTGATATCCTACTGCTGCAAGTGGACTTTCCGGCGCAGCCGGCTCAAGAACTTTGGCGATCTGCTGCTGGACATGGGCCGCGACGGCGAAGTGACACTGAGGCGGGCCATGGAAACGGCGAGGCCGGACCTGGTGCACGTGCATCAGCTCCACAGGGGCCTCGCCGAACTCTATAGGGATCTGGATTTCAAGGTCCCGCTGATCGCCACACACCATTCCCCCCGCCTTTTCGTGGCGCTCTCGTCCTACGACTGGGTTGTCTTCGTGAGCCGCCTTCAGCGCGACGAAGCGATCCGCCGGGAGCCGTCCATTGCGGAGAAGTCCCAGGTGATCTACTACGCTGTTGACGCGGAGTACCGGATCCCGATCACGCCCAAAGAGACCGGCGGGGTTCTGTACCTGGGAAATCTCAGCAAGAGGAAGGGGCTCGACATTCTCGTAAGGGCCTACGCGGCGGATGCGGAATTGAACCGATATCCCCTGACGGTGGTCGGTGACGGGGAGTTGCGTCAGAGCTGCGAGCGAACAGCTCAGGAGAGGGGGCTTAGCGTGCGGTTCACGGGCAGGCTGTCGCACGAGGCGAACGCTGCGCTCATGGCGCAGTCTTCCTTCTTCGTCATGCCCAGCGAGGCGGAAGGGCTGGCCATGGTCTACCTGGAGGCCCTCTGTATGGGGCTTCCGATCATCGGGTTCCCCCCGAACGTAAGCGAACTGGAGGAGCTGCTCGGAATGAAGGTCGGCCTGCCCTTTGATCCACCTAAAGAGGATCCACTTCGGTTGGCAGCGCTTATCAAGGAGATCATGAGCCCGAGGAGCGGCTTCGACTTGGCGCACCGCGCGGAGATGATGCGGCGCGCAAGGGAGCGCTTTTCCTCGGACCGGTTTTACGCGGAGTATTACGCGTTCTACGAGACGATCCTCCCGAGCGGCGCAGCGGGGGGCGGCGGCGATGGCCGCGGTGAGGTGACGAGGCGCCCTTCATGATGCTGACGCGGAAGATCAGGCGATTGGCCGGCGGGGTGCTGCGCAGGCTGGGCCTGCGCAGCGCTCCCGCAGGCGCTCCGCGCCGGCCCTGGGTCGTCGCGGAGGATAACCCTTCGGACCCGCAGCGGCTGCCTGCCTTTCGGCTTTTCGCGGTGGTCGGGACATGGCACGAAGGGGACGTGGTCGAGGCCCTCGTCAGGAACGCCCTCGCCCAGGGGTGCGAGCGGGTTTACGTGGTGGACAACGACAGCCCGGACGACACGGTGGAGGCAGCGCTCAGGGCGGGCGCGATACTGGCCGAGTCGTTCTCAACCGAGGGATACGATGAGAAGCTGCGCGTCAGCCTGATGAACCGGACGGTGCAGCGGGTGACGGAGGAGGTCGATGATGATCATGTGTGGTGGCTGTACATGGACGCCGACGAGTTCCCGCACGGGCCGGGCGACATGACGCTGAGGGACTACCTTGCCACTCTCGACCGCCGTTTCCGCATCGTCGGGACGCGCTACTTCAACCACTACCCCAAGGGGACGCCGCACTACGTGCCCGGGTTCCACCCGCTGGATTTCCAGCCCCTGTGCGAGGAGTTCGACGCGGCCGACTTCCACCACTGCCAGCTGGATCATTGGAGCCACCCGCTTAGGCGTCAGGACAAGGGGGCTGAGTGGCTGACGGGCCGGGAAGGGTTGCACAGGGTGACTTATGAGGTGCAGTTGATCGAGCCGACGGTGCCGATCGTCGTGCACCACTTCCCGTTCCGCGATCGCTCCTACACGATCAGGCGTCTCAATGCGCTGTGCGGGCCGGATGAGTCGGGCCACGTGCGCAACGAGATGAACGATGAACGCGTGAGACGTGCCACGGGCATCACGAAGCGCTACCGCTGCCTGGAACATGTCTACGCCGGTCGGTGGGACCAGGTGGAGAACTTGAGGATCTCAGGCAATCCGTTGGGCGTGCATCCCAGGGGCTGGAGCGAAGTCTCCGAATGCGATCCGGGGGCCCATAAGAAGTGGTACCCGCAAGAGAACCTTGAGGGCGTGATCTACCGTTGGCGGGAGAGGGAAGCTGCGGCGGAGGCGGGTGGATAGGAGGGAGGTCGTGAGATTGACAGATTTCGCCGGACTGGGTCCGGCGAAGATGACGATATGGGAGAACTTGTGAACCAGCAACCCTCAGGACTTGTTGAATAGGACGGCCATTTTCGAACTGGATGCCCTGACTCAACAAGACAAGGTGTTCTTCGCAAGCTCCCTCTGACCCCTTCCCGCTTTTTGTGCCAGCTGTTATGAGAATCGGTTGCTGTTGGTCCCTTGGCTGGTCAGGAGGGAGGGGCGGAGCCCCGACCGGATGGCCTGTGAACGCCGGCCGAAAAGTGCGGCGGGGGTCGGGGCGGCGGAAAAGTGCGGCACCCTCGAGAGTGGCGTCTGAGCCT
>CAZXDF010000118.1:0-2984 GCA_964639345.1 uncultured candidatus Brocadiaceae bacterium
GCCGCACAGTCAAGAAGAAGCAGGAGTTCACCCTGCTCTTCGAGGAAGCGACGCTCCACTGTCCGGCCTTCTACGCTCCGGAGACGCTCACTGCGGTTTCTGCCGACGGCGAGCGGGCGATTGCGCTGGAAGACCCCGAGAAGGGACGCCAATTTGACAAGGAGCTAGGCAACTGGCTTGAGTGCCTGCGCGACGGCCGGCCCGTGCCGATTCCGGGCGAAGACGGGCGCGCGGCGGTTCGCATGGCCGAGCTGGCCTACCGGAGCGCCGAGACGGGCGAGTTGCAGAAGTTCTAGCCGAGTAGCCGGTTGCAGAAGGGGAGGCGCATGCTTTCGACCGACAAAATGGGCGGCGTGACCGTAACGGAAGAGCAGCTCCATGCGATGCAGCAGGGCGATTACATCCTGCACGCTCGCGGGGGAAAGCTCGAGAAGATCCCGGTGGAGAAGATCAGGCTGCCCCGTGACCCGCTGGGCCACGTGCAGCGCGTGTGCATGGCCCAGGCGCCGGACGGCACGATCTACGCGGCCGAGCACGTCTACCTCCACAAGTCCACCGACGGCGGCAAGACCTGGGAGCACCTCCACAGGGACCCGACAACTCTCCACGCGTGGCGCCTTCAGTTCGACCAGGAAGGCGCGATGATCAACGTCTGCCCCCGCGAGCAGGACTACGTCGATCTCGATCCGAAGGTGCTGGCCAGCCGGGACGAGGGGAGAAGGTGGGAGCTGCGCGGCCACGTCGAGGTGCCGACGACGGCGTATAGGAGCCTCGGATGGCACGTGACGCGTCTTGAGGACGGGACGCTGCTGGTGCCCATCATGGCCAGGGAAGCGGAGGTCACGCGGGACTGGAACACGGTCCTGTCCGGGGCCAACACCTGCTACGTCTGCCGTTCCACGGACGGCGGGCGCACCTGGCCCGAGCGGTCGGTCCTGGGCGAATGGTGCGGCGAGGTGAGCATTGCGGCGCTGCCGGGCGGGAAGCTGCTGGCCGTCATACGCTACCAGCGGGGAAGCCTCCCCGACGATCCGCCCGACCTTCCCGAGCGCACCGGGGCCGCCGCGTTCGGGATCACGGCCCCATACAAGCACGTCTTCCTCGCCGACTCGGGCGACGGCGGCAGGACGTGGACCGAGCCGCGCCAGCTCACCACGGTCTTCGGGCAGTGCCACGGGGCGGGGGTGGGGCTTTCGGACGACCGCGTCGTCGTCATCCACGATCACCGCTACCCGCGGAGCCTGTCCACCGGCCGCGCGATGGTGAGCCACGACGGCGGCCAGAGCTGGGAGGATGAGGTTTATTACCTCGTGCACGGCCTGTCGGCCGGGTTCCCGGCGACCGTCTCCCCGGACGGTGAGGAGATGGTCACGCTCACCGGCTCGTACGACGGCGAGATTGCCGGGTGGGACCGGCTGACGGGCCAATCGGACATGATGATCATCCGCTGGCGGCTCGTATAGAAGAGCGCAGGTGAAGGACAGATGGGAACAGGGCACCGGGCACCGCAACGCCCCTGTTCTTTGCCGGCTCACAGGGGCTCTGAGACGCCGGACACGGGGGAGATTTCATGCTTGCCTTCCGGGACGAGGGAAGTTATACAAGTGATAGACGATTACAGGAGGCAGTTCTTCACGATTGGGGGAAGGGACTATGAAACAGCACTGGTTGCGAACGTCAACGGCAGTCTTGTTGATCGCCGTCGCAGGATACGGTGCAACGGACGAGTCTGGGGAAGCCGGGAGCGCAGCAGGGATACACGAGGCCGCAGGTCGCGGTGATCTTGCACTCGTAAGGGAATTCATTGAGGCAGATGGGCAGCTTGTGAGAGCCAAGGACAGAAAGGGAGACACTCCGCTGCACTTGGCGGCCCGGGGGGGCCACAAGGAGGTGGTGCAGTACCTATTGAGTGCAGGCGCAGATGCAAATGCCAAGAGCAAACCAGGACAGACTCCTCTGCATGTTGCAGTGTTTTCGCGCCGCAAGGACGTTGTCGCCCTTCTGGTCGCGGGCGGCGCAGATCTCAACGCCCGTGAGAATATGACTGGCATGACGGCGCTCTGCGCGGCCTCCAATCTCGGCAAACAGGGGATCATGGAAATCTTGGTCACCAACGGAGCCGACGTGAACCGGGGCGACTGGCACTGGCGCGGTCCGCTGCATTGGGCCTCGCAGTTCCAGAGGCAGGACGGTGTGCGGTTGCTGCTCGCTCACGGAGCAGATGCTCACGCCGAGGACAAAGATGGCGTAACGCCATGGTCACTTGCGTGGCGTCGGCGAGAAGGGATGCCCTGGGCCCTTGAACTGTTTCAAGAGCGCGTCACCAAACAGAAGATCCACATCTCCGCAGGGTCGGGGGATGCGGATCGAATTGTTATGCTCCTGAAGGACGATCCGCAGCTCATCAATGCCAGAGATGAACACGGCTGGGCCCCGCTTCACTGGGCAGCCGCCGGGGGGCATGACAAGCTCGTCCAGATTCTCTTGGCTAGGCGGGCTGCGGTCAGCGTGCAGGACAAGGGTGACATCACACCGCTTCACCTTGCAGCCAGCAAAGTCCGTCATGGGGTTGCCAACCTTCTCCTCTCGGCAGGTGCAGACGTCAACGCCAAGTGCAAGGATGACTCGACACCGCTTCATTGGGCGGTATGGTTTGGCCGCGAGAAGGTGGTCGAGTCATTGCTGTCTGCGGGGGCCGCGGTCGACGCTACGGACGTTTTTGGCGAGACGCCCCTGCATAGGGCGGCGGTCGGATGCGAGCCGGAAATCGTCGCGCTCCTGTTGGATAAGGGAGCGAGTACCAACCTAAAGCTCAAACTGTCGAACTGGACTCCACTGCACATGGCGGCGTGGGCCTCATGTCCCAAGGCAGCTCGGCTCCTCATCGGCCGGGGCGCGGACGTCAACGCGAGAGGCGCAGACGGGGGGACTTCTTTGCACTACGCAGCGGAACGTGACTCTGTGGAGCTTGTCAGACTGCTTGT